>NZ_BOLT01000032.1:0-19250 GCF_016861805.1 Lacticaseibacillus sp. 53-4 | reverse complement strand
GCCGGCAAAACATATCAAATTAACTATAAAGTCATCACTGAACGGTCAAAGTCAGCAGCCTAGTTCAGTACTGACTACTTAGAAACCATGTGGCCATTTTGGAGGGCGTGTAGGTGCCTTTTTGCCTGGAACATTGCTAGTTGCCTTTTGTCACGCTATCGTCATACAAAATCGAAATATTACAATAATACAAATCATTCGAAATTTGTAATGCTCCTGTGTTTGCTCTGTGACCTGAGTCCGTTAGTATAGGGATTGTTGAATCGTTACTGGACAAACACATAGGAGTGAATAATTATCAAAAACTCACATTTAGCATGGCTCTTTACAACGGCAGCAGTACTTGGCACGGCAGTAGTGTTGGGGCAAACCAACTCTGTCAGCGCCGCTACCACCGGCGAGTACGTGGTTAAAGCGGGTGACACACTTTCTGCGATTGCCGCAGCAAATAACGCCAATGTCGACAAGCTGGCTGCAGCCAACAAACTGGCCGACAAAAACGTGATCATGGTCGGCCAGACGCTGACATTGAACGTCGCCGCTCAAGCCCAAGCCGTTTCGACTTCTACCTATACAGTTAAGGCTGGCGATACACTTTCAGGCATCGCTGCCAGCACCGGCGTTAGCCAATCGACTTTGATCAGCTTGAATGGCATTCAAAATGCCAATCTCTTGATGGTCGGTCAGGTGCTTAAACTTGCCGGCGTGCCAGTCGCATCGCAGACTCAGGCAACAGCACCGGTCGCACAAACTGCGCCGGCTCAGACCGCGCCAGTTCAAAAGGCGGCGCCAGCGCAGAGCGCACCGGCCAAGACTTACACGGCACCGAAGACTTACAGTGCCCCGAAGACATATACGGCAACGAAGTACACGGCTCTTCGTTACACTGCGCCGAAGTACACCGCACCAAAGACGCAGACGGCACAGCCGACCACGACGTATCGCAGCACAGCAGCCGGCAGTGAAGCGGCTGCGAAGGCTGCTATCGCCCAGCGCGAATCCGGTGGTTCTTACACCGCCCGCAATGGTCAGTACATCGGCAAGTATCAGCTCAGCTCCTCATACCTGAACGGCGACTACTCAGCTGCCAACCAGGAAAAGGTTGCTGATCAGTACGTTGCCAGCCGTTACGGCAGCTGGTCCAACGCCTTGGCACATTCCAACGCCCAGGGTTGGTACTAAAATAGATGAATAAGGTTTGCCGAGGCGCAGCTGCGTCTCGGCTTTTTTTTTGCACTGCGAGTGAAGGCTTGCGGCGTACTCAAATTTAACGTGCAACTACGGTTAAGTATTCAGGCGTGAATACGGCTGTGTCGCCACCATCAAGAATTCGGACCGGTGATATACTGAACCTGACTAAAACCTGGTGGTACCAGTAAAGTCTTGGCCTAAGCGCCACTGGAGGAAAAAATGAAAAACACATACGATGACCCCAACTTTTTCGATACGTATGCCAATATGGCCCGGAGCAAGGATGGACTAAAAGGCGCTGGTGAGTGGCCGAATTTTAAACGGCTGCTGCCCGGGCTCAAGGGCCTGCGTGTGCTCGATATGGGTTGCGGCTACGGCTGGCAGTGCCGTTACTTCGCGGAGCACGGCGCGGTGAGCGTGCTTGGCATCGACAGCTCTATGCGCATGCTGGACGCGGCCAAAGAACGAACACACGACGACAAAATCAGGTATCAACTGGCGGACATCACCACTTTTCAGGCGCCGGCAGACAGCTTCGATTTGGTGATCAGTTCGCTGGCGTTTCATTACGTCGAGGACCTCGATATGCTGATGGCGCACATCGCGATCATGTTGCGGCCCGGTGGCACACTGCTTTTTACCATTGAGCACCCGCTGTTCACGGCGGAAGGCCACGAGCAGTGGGTGAAAACCGCGGACGGGCAGGAAGTGTGGCCTGTCGATCACTATTTTGATGAGGGGCGGCGGACGACGACTTTTCTCGGGCAGCCGGTGCCGAAATACCATCACACCCTGACGACCATCGTCAATAGCCTGCTGAAAAACGGCATGACACTCACCGGGCTTGACGAGCCGCGCGGCAGTGCCGAAGATATTGCCACAAACCAGTCGTGGACCCGGGCACCGATGATGCTGATCGTGCGGGCGAGCAAGAGATGAGCGTCAAGCAATCCAGCCTCGCACACTTTGGGTCGGGGGAAAATCAGAACGGCCACATGCTGAAATTGAGAAACGAGACACGACAAATTTTATTATTGGCGCGGCGCTCCTGACAATCCAATCTGTACCAAGTGATTGCTCTGTTGGGCTAAATTTGAATGCGCTCGCGCATCGAATTTGTCGGCGGCCTGTTCAGTAATGACCACTTGAGCATTCATATTATCGGCAGTTGGCGCTTTACTCGCAGCAACGCGGTTAGCTGAGTTAGACTGCGCCAATTTTGATATTTTCCGTGTCTAATCTTCCAAAAACCAGCATCCGGCCCGATTTTTTCTTAGGGCTGTTCGCTCGATCTAGACAGAAGAGCCGGCCGCGGGTTGCCCGCGTCTGTGTTAAAATCGACATACTGAAACAAAAGGGGCAAGCGCATGGCGAGACGGAAAATGCCGAGTATTATGTGGACGCGCGGCGAGAAAATCGTGCGGGCCGGCAAGGTGGAGATCACCGCGGTCGACCAGGGTCGGGGAATCGAGGCAACCGTGTACGGGACTGAGCCGTACACGGTGATTTTGGGTGCGGACGCCGACGAGGACTTTTGCAGCTGCCCGTATTTTCCCGGCCACGGCTACTGCAAGCACATCGCGGCGGTCGAAATTTATTTTCGCGATCAGAACGAAGACGTTGAGGACGTGATTGAAGAAGGCGACATGCCGCTCGAAAAGCCGGTCTTCAAATGGGTGCCAGCCAAGCCGGAAAAGCAGTCCAGCGGCCAGCGCTTTATGCAGCTCCGGGCCATTGAGCCGGCGCCGCTGTTTCACGGCCCGGCCAGCAAAACGGCGGCGATCCCGCTGGCGCTTCAGGTCACCCTGGGCGTGGCCAGCGTGGAGACCGACAACTGGGAGACCGAGCTGCGCTTTTTCATTGAGCTGCACATTGCGGCCCGCGAAGGCGGCGGGCATTTTTACGTGGTCTCGGATCTGTGGCGCTTCTTTGACGCTTACGAAGATGAGGCGCGCTTTGACACTAACGGCAAGGCGAGCTACGTGTTGGCGCACAATGCGTTCACCCAGCCTGAGCGCGCGCTGCTGGATTCGATGTCTGCAGCCTACCGCACCAGCCGCGACCATGACGTGAACAACGCCGCGGCGGCGAGGGAGCTGATCCTGGCGCCGGGCAGCCTGCGCGAGCAGATGAAAACCTTTGAGAAGCTGGCCAATTTTAAGTTTGAACCGTATCGCGACCGCTCGTTTCCGCAGGTGGTGATCGCGCCATTCACGCCGGACTCGGGGCTGTTCAGCATGACAATTACCCAGACGCACGCCGGGTTCCAGGTCGCGCTGGTGGCCGACGCGGGGCTGGTGATGCGCCGCGACCGCATGCTGGTGCGCGATGACCACTGCTACCAGCTGACTGAGGCGCAAATGGCACTGGTGGACAAGCTGCTTGACCCCGGCATCAGTCCGGTCAGCCCGCAGAGTTGGCAGCAAAAACTGAACTTCAGGCCGGACGAGGGCGGCGCCGTCCGCACGCTAGCGGACACGTTTGCCAAAATTGGGCCGGTGACTGGTGCCGAACTGGTGGCCGCGCCGGCGATGACGCCGCTGTTTGCGCTGGACCGCGACCTGAATGCGATCACGCTGTCGCTTAGTTTTGATTACGGTGGCAAAAAAATTGCCGCCGGGGCGCCCGCCACGCTGAATCAGCCGCGTGACACCGTCAAGGAGCGCCAGGGGGTCGATTACCTCACCAGTCTGGGGTTCAAACCGATCAAAACGGTGTGGCGTCTGGCCGTGCCGGATGCCGAGACCATGTACGACTTTTACCAGCAACTGCTGCCCAACCTCCGCGAAAACGGCGAGGTGACGGTCAGCCCTGCGCTGGCGGCCATGGTCCAGGACGGCAAGGCGCTGGCACCCAAGGTCGACGTCAGCGAAAAGAACGGGCTGCTCTCGATTTCATTTTCGCTGAAGGGCGTGCAGTCCGGCGAAGTGGACCAGATGCTGAGCCAGATCGATGTCGAACGGCCGTACATGACGCGCAAAGACGGCTCGCTGGTGATCCTGGACGATCCGCTGCGCCGTGTGGCCAAGGCGCTGGCCAACCTTCGTCACGGTCAGCTGCATCACGGTAAAGTCGAGGTGCCAGCCGCGCAAACGCTCGCGGTCCAGGCCGCGTTGGGCAAAAGCGCCGACTTCGATGCGCAGGTCAAGCACTTGGCGCAGGATCTGACGCATCCGGAGCAGTTTAAAAGCGACAACCCGCTGGCCGTGAACGCCACGCTGCGCCCGTACCAGAAGGCCGGCGTGCAGTGGCTGGAAATGCTGAATGCGCACGGCTTCGGCGGCATTTTGGCCGATGAAATGGGCCTAGGCAAAACCCTGGAAATGATTGCCTTTTTGATGCATCACCTGCAGGCCGGTAAGCCGAACTTAATCGTCGCACCGGCGTCCTTGCTGTACAACTGGCAGGCCGAGTGCGCGAAGTTTGCGCCGGTCCTCAAGGTGGCCGTGGTTGACGGCACCAAACTCGAGCGCACGGCGGTGATCGCGGGGAACGACTTTGACATCTTGATTGCCTCATACAACAGTGTGCAGCGCGACGCCGCCGAGTACGCCAAGAGGCCGCTGAACTACCTAGTGCTGGACGAGGCGCAGTTTGTCAAAAACAGCGCGACCAAGACGCACCAGAGCCTGCGCAAGCTGAAGCCGCGCGCCACTTACGCGCTGTCGGGCACGCCAATCGAGAACCGAACGGGTGAGCTGTGGGCCATTTTTGCGCTGGTCCTGCCAGGGCTTTTACCGAGCAAGAAAGTATTTGAGAAAATGTCACCGGACGAGGTCGCACTGCGGGTGGCGCCGTTCATTCTGCGTCGCGAAAAGCAGACAGTGCTCAAGGATCTGCCGCCGCTGGTCGAAACCAATCTGACCAACGAAATGACCAAGGCACAAAAGACGGTTTACCTGGCCCAGCTCGAGCAAATGCAGGTCAAGGTGCGCGGGCTGTCCAGCCAAGGCTTGGTGAAAAACAAGCTGGCCATTTTGGCCGGGCTGACCCGACTGCGCCAGCTGTGCGACACGCCAGCGCTGTATGTGGACGGCTACCATGGCGGCTCCGGCAAGCTGGATCAGCTTGAGGACTTGCTGACCGAGGCGGCGGAAAACGGTCGGCGTGTGCTGATTTTTTCCCAGTTCACAGGAATGCTGGCCAAGATCCAGAAGCGGATGCAGGAGCTGAAGCTGAAGGACTTTCTGCTGGAAGGCGATACGCCGCCGAAGAAGCGGCTGGCCATGGTCGACGCGTTCAACGCCGGTGAGCGGCCATTCTTCCTGATTTCGCTCAAGGCGGGCGGCACCGGCCTGAACCTGACTGCCGCCGACATGGTGATCCTAGTCGACTTGTGGTGGAACCCGGCCGTGGAGGATCAAGCCATCGCCCGGGCGCACCGCATCGGCCAGCACCACCAGGTCGATGTGTACCGCCTGATCACGAAGGGAACCATCGAGGAACAAATCGTCAAGCTACAAACACAAAAGCGCGACCTGGTCGATCAGATCCTCAGCGGCACCGAGAATAAGGCGATGCTGAGCGATGCCGAGATTCGGCAGATTCTGGGAATCGATGAGTAAGCGTGACAACAATAAGAGGCGGTAGCCGTGGGGCGACCGTTTTTTTGTGGGATGGGGACAGCAAAACGTCAAAAAAAGACCCTAGATGGTTTGCTAGGGTCAGCGAATCAAAATTTTGGGGAGCGGCGCGGTTCCCAATGAGACTCAGCATCTCATATTCAGATCCGCTTGCAGCGCGACACGATATTGCGGCTGCACACGCGGATGCGGCCGTAGCGGGTGCACTGAACAAACGCCCCTTTATGCCGCGTTCCTCCAGGGCCGCATTCGACGAATAGCTCGTCGCCTGGCTCTAGCGGGTAGTAGGTCTCCACGCCGGCGGGATCAGTGCGCATGCCGAGAAAAGCCAGCTCGACTTGATAATGTGGTTGGAATTTGTTGAGTCGCATGGCAGTCTTGTCCTTTCAAAACCAATTTTCTTGGCTACTTGGGTCGTGATTGACCAGAAATGCTAATTCTGCACTTTTATTATAAAACGCGCCTACCCCGCTAGTCGCTTCAAAGGCCTTAGCAGACCCGGCGTTTGGGAGCTTAAACTTGGTACGCAGCAAAAAGTGTTCTATCGAGTTCCGCGGGCTTATCGCTGCGCTATACTGGGGGCAAATTGACGATCACTTGGTGACGTGTTGGAGGTAGGATCATGATCAAATTAGCACCACGCACACGCTTCTTCTATTACAACGATTTGGCAACGGCACTGGCGTACAAAGAGGCCGCATCGCCTTATACGCATTCACTGAACGGCACCTGGCAGTTCTGTTACCTGCAGTCCCCGCGGGAGGTGCCTGAGGCGTTCATTGCTGGCGATTACGATGCCATTGACTGGCAGACGATCAAGGTGCCTGGCCACATGGAGCTGCAAGGCTACGGCAAGCCGAATTACACGAATATCAGTTTTCCAATTCCAGTGGATCCAGAGGCGACCCCGGCGAAAAATCCGACCGGGCTGTATTTCCGCCGGTTCACATTCAAGCAGCAGCTGGCGCGCCAAATACTGCGCTTTGACGGTGTCGATTCAACGTTCAAGGTCTGGCTCAACGGCCAGCTGGTCGGGGATGGCCATGGCAGCCGGCTGATGACGGAGTTTGATGTCACCGACTTGCTGGTGTCAGGCGAGAACACGATCGCGGTACAAGTGCAAAAATGGTCCCAGTACTCGTTTCTCGAGGATCAGGACCAGTGGTGGTTGAGCGGGATTTTTCGTGATGTGACGATTGTCGATGAAGGCGGATTAGATGACCTGCAGATCACACCGCAGTACCAAAAGGGGCAGTGGCAGATCGAGGTGGAGGTTCAGGCTAATACCCAGCTGAGTGGCAAGGTTTATTTTGCCGATGAACCGATTGCCGAAACTGTACTGCCCGCCGGTAAAACCGTGTTCACGATTCCGAAGCCGCACGAGTGGACGGACGAGACGCCGAACCTGTACACGTTGGTCGTGGAAGATGAAACCGCCGGTGCCCTTGTGCCGATGCGTTTTGGGCTACGTCGGGTCGAGATGATCGACGACCAGATCTGTCTGAATGGGGTGCCGGTGCTGTTTAACGGCGTCAACCGGCACGAGTTTAATCCGGAAACCGGCCGCGCCCTCACGCAGGACTATATTCTGAGTGAGGTCACCCAGATTAAACGCGCCGGCATCAATGCCATTCGCACGTCCCACTATCCGAACACACCGTATTTTTACGATGTGTGCGATGAGCTCGGGCTGCTGGTGATCGACGAGTGCGACCTTGAGACCCATGGCATGTATGTGACTGAAATGCCAACCGATGATCCGTACTGGCAAGGCGAGTTCGTTAGCCGCGCCGAGCGCATGGTGCACCGTGACTTCAACCACCCAAGCATCGTCATTTGGTCATTGGGCAACGAAAGCGACTTTGGCCCAAACCACGTGGCCCAGGCAGCCGCGATTCGCCGGCTCGACCCCAGCCGCCTGATCCACTACGAAGGCGACCGGGAGACGGAGGTCGCCGACATGTATTCAACGATGTATACGTCGGTTGAAGACATCGAAAAGCGCGCCGTTAAACTAACCCACCAGAAGCCGCACATTTTGTGTGAATACGGCCACGCGATGGGCAACGGCGCCGGCAGTTTGCAGGATTATCAGGACGTTTTCCGGTTGTACAAAAGTGTCCAAGGCGGTTTCATCTGGGAGTGGAAAGACCACGGGCTGAAGCAGGACACGCTGGACGGCCCGAAGTACGTTTGGGGCGGCGCGTTCGGCGAGCCGGTCAATGACGGGACATTTTGCATCGACGGGCTGGTGCGCCCAGACCGGGTGCCGTCGCCGGGGTTGCTTGAATACGAGCACGTCATCCAGCCATTCCAGTTTTTCGTGGCGCAGAACCATGTTGTCGTTAAAAATTTGTACCATTTTCAGACGACCCAGGACATGGTGCTGCGTTGGCGGCTTGAGGTCGCCGGGGAAAAGGTGGCAGGTGGCCAAGTCGCATTGCCTGCGCTTGAGCCAGGTGCGCTGAGCCCAGTCCTGGCGCTGGATCTGCCTGAGACAATTGGCGCGGATGCGCTGCTTGATCTGAGCGTTCAGACGACGACGCAGCAAGGCGTGTTTGAAGCAGGGGCGCAGTTGGCGTCTGATCAGGTGGCTTATCAAGGGTTGCCGGCACAGCCTGATGCGCCGACCACGGTCAGCCAAACTGCGGCGATGGTGACCATCACGCGCGGGCCGCTCACCGTGACGGTTGACCGCGGCACTGGCAACATCACGCAACTCGCACAGGCCGGGGCGCAGCTGCTGGCAGGGGACATGGCGCTGACGCTGGACCGCCTGCCAATCAGCAATGATATGAACGTGGTGGCGGAGCGTCAAAAGAAACGGATTGCGACGCTATTCGCGCGCTGTGAAAGCATTCAGTTGACCCAAAACGACGACACGGTGATGCTGGCGATTCGGCAACGCGTCGCGCCACCAGCCATCAACTGGGGCATCGAGCTGGCGGTGACGCTGTGGGTCAGTGCGGCTGGCGTGACCATCTACACGAAGGGCTGGTTCGACGGTGAAAAGCCGACCGAAGTGCCACGCATCGGCTACCAGCTGCCGCTGACCACCACCGTCAAAGCCGTTGACTGGTTCGGCCGCGGCCTTGGCGAAAGCTATCCGGATAGTCTGGACGCCGCGCCGCTGGGCCACTATCAGCTCAACCGCGACCAGTGGGGCTTCCCGTATGTGGTCCCGCAAGAATCTGGTAACCGCATGGGCGTGCGCTGGGCGACAATCATGACCGCGCAGGGATCGAATCTGCATGTGGACGGGCTTAACCCGCTGAACTTGAACGTCGTTGGTGGGGATGGCCAGCCGCTTGGCAATCAGTCTGCAGATCAAGTACGGCTGGACGCGCGAGTCCAGGCGCTCGGCAGCAACAGCTGTGGGCCGCTGCCGCTGAAGCGGTATCGGTTGTATACGGATCCTTTCGATTTCACCGTGACGTTGAGTCTGCAGAAATAATGGCGACATTTTTGCGCGAACGCCAGCAGAAATTTTCCTGGTTTGGCCAAATTAATTATGTGAAAACCATTGACGCAAGATGAGAATGTGATTAGTATAAGAGCTAATCAAATAGCACGTCCATAAACCGCTGAGGTGGAGATCAAGACTATTGTGCACGCGCAGAGAGCGACCGGAGCTGGGAGTGTCGTCGAACGCAGATAGTTAAATGGACCACCGAGGGGCTGCCCAAAAGCCGAGTGTATTTTGCTTGGTGAGTCAGGAAGCACGTCTGGCACGCGTCAGTTGCCGGCAGGGTGTTAGCCCTGTGCTAAGGGGGATTCTGGATCGTCAATGGCGATTAGATCCAATTAAGGTGGCACCGCGAGTGAGAGCTCGTCCTTAAACAGCATGACTGTTTATGGGCGAGCTTTTTGTATTCTCATAAAAGGGGTAATCAACATGGTCGATAAACGATGGCAAGGCCAACTTCGCTGCCTGACACTAACGGATTCCAATAAGGAGAAAAATCATGACATTACACGAAGCAATCAACACATTGGTCAACCACAACGATCTGACATTTGACGAAACTAAGGCGGCGCACGACGAGCTGACTTCCGGCACCGCGGACGCGACGATGATCGCCAGCTACCTGACGGCGATGGCGGCCAAGGGTGTACGCCCGCAGGAAATTGCCGGTGCCGCGGATTCACTGCGGCGCAAGGCGTTGCCGTTTGACCCGCAGGCCAAAGTGATGGAGGTCGTCGGCACTGGCGGCGACCACAGC
Organism: Lacticaseibacillus sp. 53-4; assembly: GCF_016861805.1. Classification (NCBI taxonomy): domain Bacteria; kingdom Bacillati; phylum Bacillota; class Bacilli; order Lactobacillales; family Lactobacillaceae; genus Lacticaseibacillus; species Lacticaseibacillus sp. 53-4. Next base: position 9,253 of record NZ_BOLT01000032.1, on the reverse strand, counting down.
GATTCCTTCAACATTTCGACCACCTCGATGTTTGTCATCGCGGCGGCCGGCGTCAAAATCGCCAAGCACGGCAACCGCGCGGCGTCTTCCAAGAGCGGCGCGGCCGATGTGCTCGAGGCGCTGGGCTTTGACATCAACGCGACACCGGAAAAGTCTGCACAGCTGCTGGCAGATTACAATTTCTGCTTCCTGTTTGCGCAAAAGTATCACCCGTCCATGCGCTTCGTCGGTCCGGCCCGCAAGGAACTCGGCTTTCCGACCATCTTCAACCTGATTGGCCCGCTGGCGAACCCGGCGCGGCCAACGTATGAGCTGCTCGGCGTCTACAGCAAGAACCTGATGCAGCCGATGGCAGAGGCTATCAGCCAGCTCGGCGTCACTTCCGGCATGGTAATTCACGGCGAAGACGGACTGGACGAAGTTACTGTCACCGGTCCGACTGACGCGATTCGCATCAAAAATGGCCAATTCGAGCAGCTGACGCTGAACCCTGAAGATTACGGCTTCAAGATTGCCGATAAAAAAGCCCTGGTTGGCGGCACGCCGGCCCAAAACGCGCAGATCACGCGTGATGTGTTGAGCGGCAAGGACCAAGGGGCCAAGCGCGATGCGGTTATTTTCAACGCCGGCGTGGCCCTGAGCCTGACCGACGCGGCGCCGACCATTCAGGCCGGCATCGACTTGGCCCGCAAGACCATTGATTCAGGGGCCGCCATCAAGCGGCTGGACGATGCATTAGCAGTTGATCACGTTGAGGTGAGTGCATGATTTTGGACGACTTGGTGGCCGCGACCCAAAAGCGGCTAACTCGAGAAAAAGCTGAATTGGCGCCGGCAGCGCTGCACGAACAGGCGCTGGCCGCGCCGGTCCCGCCGGCGGCCGCCAAGTTGCCAGTCCAGCTGCATCAGCATTTTGGCATCATTGCCGAGTGCAAGCAGGCGTCTCCGAGCAAGGGGCAAATTGCCGCGCGTTTTCCGGTGACGCAAATTGCGAGCGACTATGAGGCCGCCGGGGTCGACGCCATTTCGGTACTGACCGAGCCGGATTATTTTCACGGCCAGCTGGCGGACCTCAAGGCCGTCACGCAAACGGTGAAAACGCCGGTGCTGCGCAAGGACTTCACCATCGACCGCTACATGATCGACCAGGCACGGGTCAGCGGCGCGACCATGGTGCTGCTGATCGCAGCAATCCTGCCAAGCGAGCAGCTCCGCGACCTGTACGAGTACACCCTGAAAATGGGCTTGTTGCCGCTGGTCGAGTGCCACTCCGAAGCCGAGATCAACCGCGCGCTGCCGCTGCACCCGCAGCTGATGGGCGTCAACAATCGCGACCTGCGCGACTTTTCGGTGGATTTTCAAAACAGCATTCGCCGACGCAAGCTGATCCCGCAAGAGATTGCGGTGATCGCCGAAAGCGGCGTGACCAAGCCCAGTCAGCTGCAAGAGCTGCAGGTGGGCGGGCTGAACGGCGCGCTGATTGGTGAGACCTTCATGAAAGCGGCGGACCGGGTCGCAACCATTCGCGAATACCGGCGTGCCGTGGCGGGAGTTCAAGCATGACGGCGGTGAAAGTGTGCGGGCTGATGACGCAGGCCGATGTGAACCTAGTCAATCGGGTCCACCCGGATTACGCTGGGTTCGTCCTGGCGGCGGGGCGCCATCAGGTCAGCCAAAGGCGCGCGATGGCGCTGGCGGCGGGTCTTGAAGCCGGCATCACGCCGGTGGCGGTGGTGGTCGAACCAGACACCGCTGAACTGGCGAAGCTTTTTCCCATTATCACCACGATTCAGCTGCACCGCCCGGCCGACCCGCCGCTGGTTGCCGCGCTGCACGCGCTGGGGTTTGACGTGTTCGCGCGGGTGAATGCTGAGCAGCCGCTGACCACGGCGGATATGGCACTGATGGATGCCGGCGACGGCTCCGGTCAGACGCTGGACTGGCACCATCTGCCGGCCACCAACCGGCCGCTGATGCTGGCCGGCGGACTGGACGCAGCTAACGTTCAGGATGCAATCGCCTGCGCGCAGCCGGCGCTGGTCGATGCGTCAAGCCGCCTAGAAACTAACGGCCGCAAAGATGCGACGAAGGTGCATGCCTTCGTCGCCGCGGTCCGCGAGACAGAAAGGAACGTTTGAGATGTTAAAAGATAACGAGACTGATAAAAAAGATAATCGCTTCGGGGAATTTGGCGGCCAGTACGTGCCGGAAACTTTGATGTCCGAGCTGGAAAAACTGACCAAGACCTTTGAGGACTGCAAGACGGATCCCGCGTTTCAAAAGGAGTTCCACGACCTGCTGAATAACTACGCCAACCGGCCATCGCTGCTGTATTACGCGAAAAACATGACCGAGGACCTCGGCGGCGCGAAGATTTACCTCAAGCGCGAGGATCTCAATCACACCGGCGCACACAAGATCAACAATGTGCTCGGCCAGGTGCTGCTCGCCAAGAAGCTGGGGAAGACTCGGCTGATCGCCGAAACCGGTGCCGGCCAGCACGGTGTGGCCACGGCCACCGCGGCCGCACTGTTCGGCATGGACTGCGAGATCTTCATGGGCAAGGAAGACACTGAGCGGCAGCGCCTGAACGTGTACCGCATGGAGCTGTTGGGCGCCAAGGTGCGGCCGATCACGTCCGGCCAGGGATTGCTCAAAGACGCCGTCAACGCGGCGCTGCAGGACTGGGCGGCGCATCCCGATGACACCTATTATCTGATTGGATCCGCCATGGGCCCGGGGCCTTATCCAGCCATGGTCAAGGAGTTCCAAAGTGTCATTTCCAAGGAGTCCAAGCAGCAGATTCAGGAAGTCGAAGGGAAGCTGCCCGATGCCATCGTTGCTTGCGTCGGCGGCGGCTCCAATGCGATCGGTTCGTTTGCCGAGTACATCGACGATCCCAGTGTCAAGCTGTACGGCGTTGAGGCGGCCGGCCAGGGGATTCACTCAGGCAAGACTGCCGCGACCATGGAGCTCGGCACCCCAGGCATCTTTCACGGCATGAAGTCGGTCTTCCTGCAGAACAATGAAGGTCAGATCGACAAAGTGTACACGATTTCCGCTGGCCTTGATTACCCAGGCATCGGGCCTGAGCACGCCGCGCTGGCAGCCAGCGGGCGCGCGAAGTACGTCGGCATCACCGACGACGAGGCGGTGGCGGCGTTTGAGTACATCGCCAAAGAGGAAGGCATCATCGCCGCAATCGAAAGTTGCCATGCGGTGGCTTACGTCCAAAAGCTCGCGCCGACCATGCCGAAGGATTCAACCATTATTTGCACGTTGTCCGGGCGCGGCGATAAAGACGTGGCCAGCATCGCGAAGTACCGGGGGGTAAAGGGCATTGAGTAAATTACGAGACGTTTTTAAAAATGGCCACAAGGCATTCATTCCATTTGTGACGGCAGGCGACCCATCCGCTGATAGTACCGTCAGCCAGGTCCTAGCATTGGCCAACGCCGGTGCAGACATCGTCGAGCTCGGCGTGCCGTTTTCCGATCCGATTGCCGATGGGCCGGTGATCCAGGCGGCTGGGCTGCGCGCCTTTGCTGGTGGCATCACGGTCAACGGCGTGTTCGACATCGTGGCGAAAATTCGCGAAACCTCACAGGTGCCGCTGGTGTTTCTGACCTACGCCAATATCCCGTTCAAGTACGGCTACGATAAGTTCACCGCGCGCTGCGAGGAGCTCGGCGTATACGGCTTGGTCATTCCCGACCTGCCTGCTGAGGAAGCCGGCGAGATCCTGCCTTACACCGAAAAACACCATGTCGACCTGATCCCGCTGATCAGCCCGACCTCGGGCAGCCGGCTCGAAAAATTGGTCCAGCACGCGACGGGGTTCATTTATATTGTGTCCGCGCTCGGTGTGACCGGTCAGCGCGACGGGTTCTCGCTGAATCTGCCGGAGCTGATCGCCAGTCTGCGCAAGGTCACAGATGCGCCGCTCTGCATCGGCTTTGGGGTCCACACCCCGGAGCAGGCCAAGACGCTGGCCAAGGAAGCAGACGGGGTCATCGTCGGTTCGGCCATTGTCCAAATGGTGGCGGATAACCCTGATCCAGCACCGGTCATCGGCAAGTACACGAAGGAAATGGTGGCTGCTGTCGAATCCGCGGAGTAGCGGTCATGGCGGCGGAAAAAGTTTAAATTTTCAAGCGATTACGGGACGCTCTCGGGCGCCCTTTTATTATCTTCAGAAAACTTATAAACAGGATAAACTATTTTGCTATGCAGGCAGCAAAACATTTGGTAAACTTGGTTTAATGACAGCGCAATCACTCACCGTAAAGGAGTCTGACAATGATCAAACGCGTCCTTATAACCATGGTTGCTCTCACAACACTGGGGCTGGCCGCCTGCGGCCATGATGATGATGATGATCACCAAGCCAAAGACCAGAGCAGCCAGACGACTAAATCCAGCCAGTCGACCAGTAGCAAGACTGCGCAAACCTTGCCTAAGCAGACGCTGGACCAGGCGTGGGCCATTTTCGTCAAGGCGCACCCGGATGCGCAGGTGACGTCAGTGAAGGTCGACCGCGAGACTGGGACTTATATGTATGAGATCACCGGCAACGTCGGTACGACCGAGCACGAAATGACGATCAACGGCGACACCGGCGAGACCGTCCAAGACGAGGAGGACGCGACCGACGACAACGACCCGGCAATCAAGCGCGACGGGTTGAAGCCGCTCAAGGACATCACGAGTGCCGCGACCAAAAAGCTGGCCGGCAGCACCGCCACCGAGTGGGACCTGGACACTGACAACGGCCAGGTCCAGTGGGAGGTTTCGCTGCAGCATAACAGCGGCGAGCACGTGGTTCACGTCGACGCGTACAGCGGAGTTGCGTCTGACGCCGTTGCCGATGATTAGCCGCCCGTAAAGTTTTTTTCTTGGCAGGCCCACCTAACGTTTACAAAGGTGGGCTTTTCGCGTATTATGAGACAGTATGTAATACGAATAACAGAAAATAGTCGGAGGGATATCATGGCTTCAAACTGGGAAAAGAAAGGCGACACAGAAGGTGTTTTGACCTTCGAAATCGCGCAAGATAAAATCAAACAAGGGCTGGACCAAGCGTTCAACCGCGTTAAGAAGAGCCTGAACGTACCTGGCTTCCGTAAGGGTCACGTGTCTCGCACCGTGTTCGATCACATGTACGGCGAATCCGCACTCTACGAAGACGCCCTGAACATCGTGATGCCAAGTGCCTACGATGCTGCGGTTGCCGAAGCCGGTATCAACCCGGTCGACCAGCCAAAAGTTGACATCGACTCGATGGACGAAGGCAAGCCGTGGGTCATCAAGGCCACCGTTACCGTAGCGCCAGAAGTTAAGCTGGGCGACTACAAGGGCCTTGAAGTCGACAAGCAGGACACCACCGTTTCTGACGAAGATGTTCAAAAGGAACTGGAAGACAAGCAGAAGAGCCAGGCGGAACTCGTCCTCAAAGAAGACGGCGAAGCGGAAAAGGGCGACACGGTCACGATCGATTACGTCGGCACCGTTGAAGGCAAGGAATTCGATGGCGGCTCCGCCAAAAACTACTCCCTGGAGCTGGGCTCCAACTCCTTCATTCCTGGCTTTGAAGATCAGCTGATCGGCCACAAAGCCGGCGATGAAGTCACTGTCAAGGTTACCTTCCCGGATGACTACCAGGCCAAGGAACTCGAGGGCAAGGACGCCGAATTCAAGACGACCATCCACGAAGTTAAGAGCAAGGAGTTGCCTAAGCTGGACGACGACTTCGCCAAGGACTTGGACGACGAAGACGTTGACACTCTTGAAGAACTGAAGCTAAAGATCAAGTCTGACCTGCAGGAAAAGAAGGACGACGCCGCTAAGGACGCCATCCAGGAGCAGGCCATTGCCAAGGCCGTTGAGAACGCCACGATCCCGGCGATCCCACAGGCTATGATCGACACCGAAGTCGACAACCAGATGAATCAGTACATGAGCTCCATGCAGCAGCAGGGCATCTCCCCGCAAATGTACTACCAGCTGACCGGCACGTCTGAAGACGACCTGAAGAAGCAGTTCGCGGCCAACGCCGAGAGCCGCGTCAAGACGAACTTGGTCCTTGAAGCCGTGGTTAAGGCGGAAAAGATCGAGCCGACTGACGACCAAGTCAAGGAAGAGATCAAGCGCCTGGCTGGCGAGTACAATATGGAAGAGAAGGCTGTTCGCAAGGCCCTCACCGACGACATGCTGAAGCACGACATCGGCGTTCAGGACGCGATCACGTTGATCACGGACAACGTCAAGGAAGTCGCACCGAAGGCAGAAAAGAAGCCGGCCAAGAAAGCTGATAAGCAGGACGACGCCAAGGCTGAACAAAAGGCCGACGCTAAGGATGCCAAAGACGCCAAGTAATTAACGTGGCGTTGCACCTCTCGCCTAGGCGAGAGGTGTTTTTCTATTCTGAGGAGGGTGGCCCATGATTCGATTATCCCGCTTGATCGTGCGGCTGGCCGGCGGACCTGGCAAGCGGCCGCTGCTCATTATGCTGAGCGGCCTGGCGCTGGTGCTGCTGTCGCGGCGCCGCGGGCTGAGTCAAACCGCCCGGCGGCTGGTGTTCACCATCGGGATCGCCGCCATCGTGGCCGGGCTCTTGTTCCTGGTGCTGGGCGTTAACTGAACACAGACGAAAAGGCCGGGTCACCGGCCTTTGTTGTACGTAAATATCCAAGAGGTCGAATTAATGACAGCATGCGACAGGTCGTGTATGCTGTAGTCAAGAAAACGGGAGGTGACGTCATGGCCAAACCGGTCAGTACTGAGGTGCAGCGTCAGACAGGCAACACATACTATCGCGCCGGCTTTTTGCGGGCGGGGATCGGCTTTTTTGCCAACTACGTCAATTTCACTGGTCGCTCCAGTCGCAGCGAGTACTGGTGGGTCGCGCTGTGGCGGCTGCTCATTGCGGTCTTGTTCGTCGCGGCGGCGTGGCTGATTTTGGGGGTTGATGAAGGCATCGTCAAGTTGTTCAGTGGGGACATGCCGCGCGTGGCCAGCTTGATTGCCTGGTTTTTGATTTTGATTCTGTACGGCCTGGTAAGCATCGTGCCGGCGCTCGCGCTTGAGGTGCGCCGCTTCCGCGATGCCGGCTGGTCGTGGTGGTGGATGGTCGGATTTTACGGGACGGCCTCGCTGGGCGGGATTCTGGTGTCCACTGGTGAGCTTAACAACCAACCATGGGGCTATGCCATTGGCACGGCGCTGATCGTGGTAACCGCGATTTTTGAACTGGTCATCGATCTGCTGCCGACTAAAAACCCGCCTGTGGCCGGAGATCAGGTCAACTAAACTGCGGCCAATTTAATGAGGCGCCGCGCTTGCAGGGACCCTAGGCGTATGCTATGCTAGCGCGAGTGCAACTAGGAATGATGCCCTCAGTTTGGTATCATGGAGTTAACAAGAAGGGGTTGAAAGTTAATGTTTGACAACGTTGAAACCACCGGGCCTGTGACCTGTTCGTTCTGCGGCAAGTCGCAGGACCAGGTGAAAAAGATCGTTGCTGGCCCTGGCGTTTACATCTGTAATGAATGTATCGACCTGTGCAAGGAGATCATTGACGAGGAGTTCAAGCAGGATGCCGCTGACAACATGCTCGAAGTACCGAAGCCAGTCGAGATCCTGAAGGTCCTAAACGACTATGTGATCGGCCAAGACGCCGCCAAGAAGGCGCTGGCCGTTGCGGTTTACAACCACTACAAGCGCGTGAACCAGATGAACGTGGCCGAAAAGGGCGACACGGAGCTGCAAAAGTCCAACATCGCCTTGATCGGGCCGACTGGGTCCGGGAAAACCTTCCTGGCCCAGACGCTGGCGCGCATTTTGAACGTGCCGTTTGCCATCGCGGACGCGACGACCCTGACCGAAGCGGGTTACGTGGGTGAAGACGTTGAAAACATCTTGCTCAAGCTCTTGCAAAACGCCGACTACGACGTCGAGCGCGCGGAAAAGGGCATCGTCTACATCGATGAAATCGATAAGATCGCCAAAAAAGCTGAAAATGTCTCGATCACGCGGGATGTTTCCGGTGAAGGCGTTCAGCAGGCGCTGCTGAAGATCTTGGAAGGCACCATCGCCAACGTGCCACCGCAGGGCGGCCGCAAGCACCCGCAGCAGGAATTCATCCAGATCGACACGACGAACATCCTGTTTATTGTCGGTGGTGCGTTTGATGGCATCGAATCAATCGTGAAGAACCGGCTCGGCGAAAAGACGATTGGCTTCGGCAAGAACTCAGACGAGTCCAAGCTCGCCGAGGGTAAGTCACTGATGCAGCAGGTCGTTCCGGAAGACCTGATGAAGTTCGGGATCATTCCTGAATTCATCGGCCGAATCCCGATCATCGCCTCGCTGGAGAAGCTGACTGAAGACGACTTGGTCCGCATCCTGACCGAGCCCAAAAACGCGCTGGTCAAGCAGTATCAGAAGCTGTTATCCCTGGACAACACCGAGCTAGAGTTTACGTCCGGTGCGCTGCACGCGATTGCTCATAAGGCGATCGAGCGCGACACCGGGGCGCGCGGCTTGCGGTCCATCATCGAAGTGGTCATGCAGGACATGATGTTCACCCTCCCCTCAGAACCAGACGTGACCAAGGCCGTTGTGACCAAGGGCGCCGTTGAAGGAACTGGCAAACCCGAGCTGATTAAAGCAAAAGACCAAAAGGCGTCCTAAGTAGGCGCATGTCCGCGGCGGAGTGTTTCGCTGCGGGCATTTTTGTATGAGGAGTGAGCGAAAATGATGATTTGGTGGTTAAAGGCATTACTGGTGCTGATTGGGGTCGAGCACCTTGGCATCGCGGCGCTTGAAATGCGCGGGACGCCAGCCAGGCAGGCCAGTGTCTTTGGGATGCCGCTTGAGTTTGTCAAACAGCCGCACGCGCAAATCGCCCTGGCTAACCAAGGTGTTTACAACCTTATGCTGGGTGCGGCGATGCTGGCGAGTGCCTTCACCATCGCCGGGGCGGCCTTTGTGACCGTTGCGTTGATCCTGCTGGTCTTTCTGCTGGTGGTCGGCGTTTACGGTGGGGTGACCGTGACGCGCAAGATTTTCCTGGTGCAGGTGCTGCCGGCCGTGATTGGGCTGGCGCTGGTGCTGATTGCACTGATGGCCTAACGATTCGATCAAAGCGCCAAAAAAGGTCTCAAACCCGCTGCTGATGGATATACTCCTTCTTGGGTAGACAAGCAAATAATTAAAGCTTGTCTTCCTAGGAAGGAGTTTTTTTATGGGCCGGA
>NZ_BOLT01000031.1:0-22533 GCF_016861805.1 Lacticaseibacillus sp. 53-4 | reverse complement strand
CCGATGCATGGCGTAACAGCCTAGACCACTATCAAGAATTCGTTATCATCGTTGCACTTGACTTGAAAATTGAGGAGTTAGAAATCGTCTGTCGACTGACGCCCATGACCTCGGCCAATGATTCTAGGGACATGCCAGATTTGGTCCGAGCGTTTCGCAGCTGTTCGCCAATAATCATCTTTCATCACTCCTTAAGTTGAGATTAGTGGAGATTGCCCTCTCAGAGTACCAAATAATTTTGACATGCAGCAAACTATTGTCAAATCGGGTGGGCAAGTGACCGATTGCCATCAAGCTGGTCCATCAAAAGTGGCCGCATAGTCCACCAACGGCGACAGACGCAATTTGCGCACTAAAGCATAGCCACCATCGAAAAAGGTGCTGCCAGAAGAGGCAACACCTTTAATGATTCAAGTGATTTTCCCAAAGCCCATTTTTGGATAAAAACTTGAGACCGCTATTTTTCTCCCTTAGCTTTGGCAACTGCCTGTGCCACCGCTTCCTTCAACGCGTTGCTGGTCACCGATGCGCCTGACACGGCATCGATTTCTGGCGTGTTGGCCGCCACCATTTTGGCCGGCAGCTCGTGGATGGCCTTCAAACCGACATCCCCGCTTTCGCTTTGCTGCAGAACTTCGACGTCTTGAATCTTGTCATCCTTGTAGGTCACGCGCACCACTAGGCGGTCGCCCATGCCGTTGTCGCTCACCCCAATATACTGATCAGGGCCGACCGGATAGTCAGTTGCGGTGGTCTGCGAATACGCGGTGACGCTGGAGGTCGCATGGTGCTCAGAGGCGCTTGTCGACGCGTCCGGAGTGGCTGCCGCCGGCTGGTTAGCTGTCGCAGCCTGTGCGGCGCCTTTTGGCCGGGCCGCATTCTCGCCGGCAATTTTGCCCCAGATCAGGCACTCGGCGATGTTGTTGCCGCCTTGGTAGTTATTGACGTTGATCCCGCCAAGTTCACCGGCGGAATACAGGTTCGGGATCGGCTGGTTGGCCGGATCCAGGACCTCGGCGCGGGTGTTGCGCTGCGGGCCGCCCTGCGTGTTCAGCATGATTTGCTCCAGCGCGATGGCGTAGTACGGGCCGTCGTCGAACGCCCGCATCGTCGCCGGGTCGCGGCCATACGCGTAATCCTCGCCAAGTTCAATGAAGTGGGCAAAGTTTTCGCCGGTCTTGGTCAGGATCTGCGGGTCGGCCCCGATCAGCTTGGCCAGATCGGCCAACGAATCCGCTTTGATTGCCACGGCATCGAGGTCGACGCCGGTGACGCCGGCCTGCTTGAATGCGGCCATTTGCGTCGCGTCAAAAATCAGGTGCGGGTGGTCGTTGGCCACTGGCACCTTCCAGTCGCCGTGGTAGTAGATGTGCCCGTGGCGGTTGGCCTCGGCTTCGTTGAAGTAGCGGCTGCCGTCATCGCCGGCGACAAAGACGCTGCCGTCTGCAATGTGCGGCCAGCGCTGCAGCAGCAGGCCGCGCTCGCCAGGCTTGGTGGCCAGGGTCAGGCCGTGCAGCAGGCCGATTGATTCGTAGTTTTGCATGTGCCACATCTGGGCGCCGACTTCCTCGCCCAGCTTGATGCCGATGCCCTTGTTGTACATGGAACCAACCGGGGCGAGGTGCGCGACGCCGAGGTAGTCCTGGACCATTTTCCGGTTGTTTTCAAAGCCGCCGGTGGCGAGGACGACCCCATTGACCGCGCGGATGTTTTTCAGGATGTGGTCGGTTTCGATTTGCGCGCCGATCACCGTGCCGTCTTCGGCCTGCAGCAAGTGCTCGACCGGTGAGCTGTACCAGACATCGATCGCCTTGGCGCGGTCGGTGACCTGCTTTTTCAGCACCTTCCACAGCTGGGCATCCAGGAACCCGTTGTGGACCAGCAGCATGTCATAGGAATCGCTGCCGGGGTATTCCGGGTACTCGTGCACCATGCCGGTGAGGTCGACCTTGCTGTGATCCCAGTCGTGCGCCACACTGAACGGCTCGACGCCCAGGTACCGCTTCAGGTAGTCGCGCATGTTGACCATGCCGTCGACGTAGGTGTCGATCATGTCTTCATCCAGGTCTATCGGCTCGGACATTTTCTTGTAGTAAGCCTTCAGCTGATCAAAATCCTCCCCGGACCCGACCAGCTGGCCGGCGTAGCGCGTGTTGCCGCCTTCGTGGCCTTCCGGCGCGGAATCGACCAGCAGCACCTTGGCCCCGGCATCCGCGGCAAAGCGGGCCGCCGTGGCGCCGGCACCGCCGAACCCCAGCACGACCACGTCATAGGTGGCATCCCAATTGATCGTTTTCCCTTGACTCATGTCTTTCTCCTCCTTGGGCGCCTGCCCGATCATGCGAATGAATGCCAGAAACTTGTCGAAACACTGATCCAAAAATTTAACGGTCTTGGCGTCGGTCAACGCGCCTTGCTTATCAAATGCCGTCTGGCAGTTCGGCAGCATAAACTCGCACCCCGGCATGACGCACGCCTCAACGCCCGGCGCGTCCAAGACGTGGCGCAGATCCATCTGGGCCCGCACCGTGCCCTGGAGGCCGTAAGACGCGCCGACGATCATGACCGGCTTGCCGGCCAGCGAATGGTAACTGGACGACAACCACTCGATCGCGCTTTTGAGACTGGCCGTCATCGAATGATCGTACTCCGGCGTCGCAATGATGATGCCATCAGCGGCTTCCACATTGGCGATCAGCGCCTTCACGCTGGCCGGAAACTGGTGCAGCAGATCCTCGTTAAACAGCGGCAGGTCGCGAATCTCCTGACACTTGATCGCAGCCTGTCCGGCGTAACGCTGCTGCATGTATGCCAGCAGCTTCCGGTTGTACGACACGCTGGCATTATTGCCAACGATTGCTAACAACTTCACTAAGCTTACCTCCTCACACTCACCGAATGGCGCGGCCCCCAGTCGCTCAACGCCTACCCGGCTGACCCCGCATAAACGGTGACGGTCAGGCGTGCCGAGCCATTCACAAAACCTTCTCAACCACTTAACAGCTAAATTATATTCCCCTGTCTTGACGTCCCGAAAGCATTTGCACTTCTCGGATGTGAATTGATACACAACTGCTTGGTGGCAGGACGGCAGGCCCAAGGCGAGCCAATCGGGTCCAAAAAAAGGCCTCCGCATCGCGGAGACCTCATGTCAGAAGCTGGCTACTGTCTGGCACTCAGCCAAGCAACCGCTATTTTTTGTCGCAAGAAAAACTCCCAGCTCGGCCGTTGTGCTATCCTTGGCGTAATCATTTTCGAGGTGAGCCTATGACGATCTCATTGCGCGCATTAAATCCGCAGGACGCGGAAGCTGAATACCGGTTTTTTCAGACCATGCCGGAGGAAAATGGCTTTGAGGTGCCGTACCAGGACATCACTTTTCAGGAATTTGTCGAGACAGCCATTCCGGAACGGCTGCTCAGTGCCCAGGGGCTCGGTCCGGCAATCGGCCGCGTGCCGGACACGTACTTTTTTCTCTGGGACGACGACCAGCTGATCGGGCTGTTTAAAGTCCGCCACCGCTTGAATGACCGGCTCCGCCACGGCGCCGGCCACATCGGCTACGGCATCTTGCCGCAATTTCGCGGCCAGGGCTACGGCACCCGCGGGCTCGCGCTGGCGATCAAGGCCTGCGCCCGCCTGATGCCGGCGGCAGAAACCGAGATTTACTTGTCGTGTGCCCGCACCAATCTCACCTCTCTGCAGGTCATGCTTAATAACGGCGGGCGCGTGGTGGACCGCGACGAGAAGGAAAATTACGTGCGCATCCCTAAGCCTCACCGCTGACAGGAAGATGGTTCACCGTCACCCAACCAGAAGGTGGAACCGCAAAGACGCCGCCTCCAGTCAAGGAGCCGGCGTCTTTTGAATCAGCGCCACTCATTCCGCGCGGATCAACTGATCGATATCCTGTTTGGCCAGCATCCGCCACGTCACCGCACCAAAGACCAAGCCGATGACTGCCAGGGCAAGTGCCACCACCGCAATTTGCGGCAGCGGCCAGATCAGGTGGACCCCAACGGCCCCGATCGACATTGCTTGATATAGCAGCCAGGCCAGCCCGATCCCCAGGGCACTACCCAGCAGCCAACCTTGCACGAACAGCTGCCCATACTGGGCCGTTTGCATCAGCACCAGCTGCTTTGGGGTGGTCCCGATGGACTGCAGCATCGCCAGTCCGCGGCGCTGTTCTAGTAAATTGGCGAAAGTGTGATTGATGACCGTCGCCAAACTGACCAGGGCAATGAGCGTGATGAAGCCATACGCCCCCACCTTAACCGCCGTTGTCACTGCGGCGGCTTGTTGATTGTCCGCGACAATATCAGTCACCTGCACCTTGCCAAACCGCGTCTTAATGGCCTGAACCAGCGCGGTATGCGCCGATGGGCGTGCTAACTTGGCCATGAGCGTTGTCCTTAAATCACCGGGCGCGACCGCGAGTGTTTTTTGCCAGCGGTGATAGTCAGTGGCGGATAAGATCAAGAGCGGGTAGCCGTATGTCTCAAACAGCTTAAACTGTGCCTGAGTGGCTAACGGCTTGACCTCTACGCGAATTCGCTGACCTGCTTTGCGGGCGGACGCCTGACCCGATAGAAGCGTCAAGCGCTGACCAGATTTCACTTTGATGAACCATCGCTCGCGGGCTTGACTCCCCGTTCCAACCTGGGTCTTCGTGTTCAGTAAGGTGGGACGGCCGGCAAAAGTGCCCTGGGCCACACGGTCCCCCACCACAGCGACCTTAACGACCTCGCCGTCATTTGGCCCTGAACCATTGATCACCAAGTCAGCGGTTTGAACCACCAGGCCTGACTTGATGCCCTCAGTCTGGTGCAACAGACGCTTCGCCGCCTGCGTTTGATCCCCCTGGCCAGTAATTTCGGCAATAATATCGGCATTTTCCGGCGCGGCAAAATTGCGCCAAATGTTACCAACAAAGCCGGTCAGGCCGACAAAAAGCATCACTGTGATGGTCAACGTCACCAGCATGGTGCCTCGTCCGGCTTGCCGGCGGCTGAACTTGGCTGCCAGCAGCAAAAGCGGCTGCTTGATGTGCTTCATCAGCCAGGTGCTTTTCAGCTTGCGCTTGGCCAACTTGGGCTTAGGTTCCAGGGCACGAATCGCGGCAATCGGCGTCACGCGGCTGGCCCGAAAAGCCGGCCGGGCCGCCGCGAGCAAGGTGACAAGAAGCAGGAATGCCGCCGCAATCACCAGCGGCAGCCAGTCGACCGTCAGCACTAAGGACAGCGGCAGCTCACTGCGGTGCATCATGCGGTTAAGCAAATGAAACGTCAGACTCAGGCCGCCGATGCCAAGCACCCCGCCCAGCACCAAGGCGGGCACGGCAAGCGTGACCCCCTGCCAGTACACCAGATGCCGCAACTGCTTCGGCGTGGTCCCCAGTGAGCGCAGAAGGCCGTAATGCTGACGGTGTGCCTTTACGCTGAGATTAATGCTGGTGTAAATCAGGGTCAAAGACACGGCCCCAATAATCGCCAAGATGATAACGAGCACCGCCAGAATGGTTCTGACACTGCGCGACTGGTTTGCTTCCCCCATGACTGACAGGGCCAAAGTGTTATAGGTCACTTGCTTGGGGTTCAACCCATTGGCAGCCGCCAGTGCCCCGAGCCGATGGCGCAGGTTGACCGGGGACTTAGTCAGCACGGCCAGCGCTTGGTTGCCCGTCAGCTGAGGGACCAGCCGCACCACGCCAGTCGTCGGAAAATAGGTCTGACTGTACGGCGATACCGTCCCCACGATTCGGTAATGGGCCGTCCGCCCGGCGATGGTGATGGGCAGCCGCTGGCCCACCTGCCGCTTTTTGCTGATCAGCTCAGCGGACACCAGGACTTCATCGGCATGACGCGGCAGGCGCCCACTGTACAGCAGCGGTTTCAGCTGTTTGCGGTCGCGCATTGCGAGGCTAGTCGTAGGCAATGAGGCAGTGATCTTGGTGTACGTTTTTCCGGCCACGATTGTCTTGCCATTCACCTGATAGCGCAGGGTTTTGACAAAGGCCGGATTCGCCGCGAGCCGCTTGACCGTGCTGGCAGGGCCAGCCGGAAAGTTGGCCACCATGCCGCCGGTGTTGCTGAGCTCAAGGTGATACAGAGTCGTCTGCAGGCTGCGCAGCCCGACCAGCGACGCGACCATGAGCGTCGCCGCAATGGTCATCGCGCCGATCGTCATCAGGGTGCGGCCCCGTTCGGTTCTTAAGCTGCGCCAGCTGAGTTTGGTGATGATCCCCATCTGCTCACGCCCCTTCTGTCAGGCGGCCGTCGGTGATGGTAAGCACCCGCTTGGCCTGGGCGGCGACTTGCGGATCATGCGTGATCACAATGATGGTCTGACCCTGCTGAACGTTGGCCGCGTGCAACAGCCGCATGATTTCTTGGGAGTTGCGCTGGTCCAGATTACCAGTCGGCTCATCGGCTAACACGATTGCCGGCTGGTTGATCAAGGCGCGGCCGATCGCCACGCGCTGCTGCTGACCACCGGACAGCTGCCCTGGCAAACTGTCCTTTTTCGCTGCCAAGCCCAGCTGGATCAGCAGCGCGTTGAGGCGCTCCTCGGGGACCGTTTTGCCGTCCAGTTCGGTGGGCAGGGTGATGTTCTCGGCCACCGTCAGGCTGGGAATCAAATTGTAGAACTGATAAATCAGCCCGACTTGGCGCCGGCGAAAAATCGCCAGTTGGGTCTCGTTAAGCTGATACAAGTCAGTGTCGTAGAGCTGCACCGTGCCGCTGGTCGGGCGATCCACGCCGCCCAGCAGGTGCAACAGGGTCGACTTGCCGGAGCCAGACGGGCCCACGACCGCGGTAAATTCACCCGGCTCAATGCTCAGGCTGACGTTATCCAGCGCGGCCTGATCCTCCCCAGGGTATTTTTTGACTAAGTTCGTGGCAGTCAGAATTGCCATCGTCCTCACCTCCAGCTTGAAGACTACCCTGCGAAAGTGACAAGAGAGTGACTAGTGGAACCATTCGACCCGCATGCTGACGCCATTCGCCTCGTTGCCTACGGTCAGGCGGCCATCCCCCGCCGCAATGATGCCCTGGGCAATCGCCAAGCCAACACCCAGGTTGTTCGGCGCGCTTTGGCTGCCGCGATAAAACCGCTCAAACAGATGGGGCAGATCCGCTTCGGGAATGGCCGGGCCCTCATTGGTGATGGTCACGATGGTCGAGATTGCCGTCGCTGCCGCCGTCACCGTCACAAGGGAATCCGCCGGAGCGTGCTCGAAGGTGTTTTTGAATAAGTTGATCAGCGCCTCTTGCATCAGCCGTTGGTTCACGTTGACGGTCAGGTCAGGGGCGACCTGCCACTTCATCGTCACGTGCCGGTCGGCCACCACCGGTAAAAGCGGCGCCAGACTGGCCCGCAGCAGCGTGTCCAGGCTAACCGGGGTGCGGCGCTGACTCAGCGTATGCGTGTCCACCTTCGCCAGTAAGATCAGCTGCTCGACCAGTTGCGCAAGGCGGTGATTCTGAACCAAGAGTTCTTCTCGCGTTGCCGCCGCATTCGCACTCGTCAGCAGCTCACTCAGGTTCGTCGCCGTGGCAATGGGCGTCCGCAGCTGATGGGCGATGTCCGTGATGGCCACCGTCAGCTGATCGCGGTCGCGCTGCAAATCCTCACGCAGCGCCTCAGTCTGGCGGGCATAGTGAAACAGCTCGTTGTGAAGTGTCGAGAACGCGCCCTCGTCGTTGAGTGTCATCTGGTAGGCCGCCTGACCCAAGCGGGCGCTGCGAAGCTGATCCTCAATTGCGGCCAGCCGCTGCCGGATCATGCGGCACCATCGCCAAGAAAAAAATGCGATGGCACTCGCCCCAAGTAACCAGACGCCAAAAAGGCCAAGTCCCAAGTTTGGACTCAGCCACGCCAGCGCGCCACAAGTCAGCGTTAGGATCAAGGCTAGGACGCCTGCCAATTCTGTGATGCTGCGCACTTCAGGTTTGGTCATTGAGAAAATACCCCACTCCCCGGATGGTTCGAATCAGCTGCGGCGCAGTCGGTTTCGTCTCAAGCTTTTCACGCAGCCGCTTGATGGTCACCGTCAGCGTGTTGTCGGCCACAAAGGCCTCGCGTACATCCCACAATGCGGCGATCAGCTGCTCCCGACTGACCAGCTGGCCGCGGTGCTGCACCAAATATTTTAAGAGCCGCCACTCTGTCGCCGCAAGCGCAACGGGGACGCCTACTTTCGTTACGCGGCCGCTCACCAGGTTGACTGTGACATCGCCGAGCCGCACCGGCGCGTCAGGCCAAAACTTGCCCAGCCGAGCTGACAACACCGCCAAACTGACGGGCTTGACCACAAAGTCATCGGCCAGCTGCAACCCAGCTAGTTCAGCCTGCTCCTGATCGTTTGCCGTGAGCACCAGTACTTTCGCCGTCAGGTGCGGCCGCCAGGTACGCAGCCACGCTAGCCCATCCCCATCCGGCAGCGTGAGGTCCAAAATAATTGTGTCCGGACCTGCTGCGACCGCCTGACTGGCTTCGCCAAGTGTACCCGCCTCGGTCACACGATACTGCGCGGCAAAAAAGCTTACCATACTTTGCCGCAGGGCCGGCTCATCCTCAATAATTAGCAGCTGCATTGCCACTCCCCCAGTCAGCCAGATTACCGTACGTTAATCGAATTGTAAGCCTTGCCAACCTTGAATACAATTTCGGGTCGCGTGCACCGCGGCTTAGAACCCCGACAAGCCGCGATGTTTTTCTACCGGTCAGATTCAGCTCTCTGCTTAGCTAATCGCATACTGCGTCAGGTCCAGCACCTGACTGTACCGCGCCTTCATCGTTGGCGTTGCATGGTGCTCAATGTCGATCACCGCACCGGGATAGTTCAGAATCAGCTGATTGACCTCGGCAGCAGCAGTCGCATCTAAACCGGATAGCGCCTCGTCGACCACGAGCAGCGTTTTTGGCTCAGCCAACGCGCGAGCCAGCTCCAGCCTTTTTTCCTCGCCGCCGGACAGCTGATGGCCGTCGCTGCCCAGCTTCATGCTTAGTCCCGCAGCCGTGGCGTATTGGGCCAGCCCCACCTGACGCAGGAGCCTGAACATTTTTTCCTCGCTGACTGAGCGGCCCAAAGTCAGGTTATACGCCAGGGTGTCCGCAAAAATAAAGGGCTGCTGATGAACGACCGCCATCGTCGCTAGGGGCTCAGGTGCAAGCCGGGCATTATAAACGACCTGACCACTCAATGGCTGTCGGTCGTGCAGTAACACCTGCACCAGTGTAGACTTACCGACCCCCGACGGGCCCTGAATGAGGAGCCTAGTTCCCGGCGTGATTCCCAAATTGATTGGCCGCATGATCGGCGAGTCAAAGCCGACCGCAACTCCTTGAAGTTGAATCAGCGGATGCTGGTTGGCACTATAGTGCAGCTTTGGCACAGTGACATCAACCGGCCGCAGGATTTTTTGAAGCAGCGGCTCACTGGAAGTCAGATGATTGTAGTAAGTGACGCTGGCAATCATTGGCGACACCACGCGATCCGCGGCACCGTTGAGCGTCAGCAGCAGCCCAATCGTGAGCTGCCCGTGCATCACTGCCACCACGCCAACCGCCAGTGACCCTGTCGTCGTGATGGTGTACAGGGCGCTGACGAATAGCGACGCCCACTGCTGCCGCATGTTCATCGTGAAATTCGCCGCTTCGTTGTGCTTAAGCATCCCGGAAAGCCGGCCCAGCCCCTGCACCACCAACTGATAATGACGAAACAACGGCCGCGCGTTAAGGGTATCAGTCAAGCCGCTCGTGTATCGGTCGTTGGCTCGCTGCCACAACTGAGTCCCGTTTTTTAACCACCGACCAGTTAGCTTGGGCACAATGGTGGGCAGAAAACCCAGCACAACAAACACTAAGCCCAGTTGCCAGTTCACCTGCAACAAAAAAGCGAGTGTCAGGCCGCCTTGTAACAAACAGTACAGGATCCCCGTCAGGCTTTTGACGAAATCCTGCTCGATCTACTTCACGTCCACAAGCGCCTCAGCCGTGTATGAGCTAGCCTGGTCAGTTTGCTGGCCCGGCGCATAGGCGCGCGCCACCACGCGATTGCGCAGCTGAACATTGACCCCCTGCCGAAATCGCCCAGCAAAGTAGCTTTGACCGCCAGAGGCAGCGTTGATCGCGAGCAGCGCGCCACCCCACAATGCCAACGTCATGAAACTAGCAGAAAATGCTTTGGCGGTCAGTTGATCCGTAAACCGACCCAGAAAATAGGGTCCCGCGATTCCATCCAGGGCCGCAAACACACTAAATAGCGTTTGCAAAATAAATGGTTTCCGGTTGGGCCTGATCAGCTCGCCAATTAAGTGCCACATCGTGCTCGCCTCCTTTTTCTTGCTCAGTATATTTGCTACACTGAGGGAAACTTCAGGAGGTGCCAAAAATGGCAGGAAGAATCGGTCCGTTTATTCGTCAGCTGCGGTTGACACACCATCTCACCCAACACACCCTGTATGAAGGCCTACTCAGCGAGCGGCAGGCGGTGCGGTTTGAAGCCGGCGATAATGACATTCAGGCCGAGCGGCTGTTCACTATCATGTCACGCTTGGCACTCCCGCTGGCAGAGCTGCAGCCATTTGTGCCGACGCCGGCGCAGCCACCAGTGCTCAAAGCCGCATTGGCCAAACGTGCGCAATGGGCAGACTGGCCGCTGACAACTGCCGAGACTGATGCGATCAGCGAGTACGTGACCGGCAAAACGCCGCTCACTTTAAGCGAGATTCAGGAACTTTCAACGCTGCTGGGCCATTTTGACCCGGCACTTGCGACCAGTCTTTACGAGAATGTGTGGCGACACCTTCAGGACCACCAAAGCCGCCAGGAATTCAACACCGTGGCGAGTTCGTTTTGCATTGGGGCGCTTTACTACGCGCTATTTCACGCGGATACCACGATGGCCCACACGTATCTGAGCCGGTTAACTAGAATTGCGCCGACGGACCTGATCGAACAGATTCAGTTAAGGTTTTTAACTGCCTTGGTCAGTGCAGTTCCGCAAGGCGAAGGCGCGGCTTACCAGAAGACTGATGATTTGATTGCCGGACTAAGGGCTATCGGCGCGCCAGCTATGGCCGACGCACTGATCGACAATCGACGGCACGTGCTCACCGCGTTCGGTAAGCATGCTCAATGGACCCCTGCCGAGTTGGGCGCGCTCGCCCGCAGTCAGGAAAAACTGCCGGAAGACCTTCGTCAAAACGATTATCCCGGGCTAGCGAAGGCGCTCCAACACCGGTCATTGGCCGATTACAGGTCGATTTACTAGCAGTATATAAAAGTGGATAGCACCAGGCTGATTGTCTCAGCACTGATGCCATCCGCTTTTTTAACAAGTCAGTCTGGGGCTGGCTTAACTGCGTTTCCGCTCAACCTGCATCTTGACGTATCGCCTCAGCGTCTGGATCAGTAAGCCGCCAAAGAGCACGAGCAAAATCAGCCCGACAATCAGCAGGCCCCAATCGCGATCGCGCATCATCTGCCACGTCAGCCAACCGCCCAAAGCCGTGCCCGCACCATCAACCAGCACCGCAATGATGAGCTGGATCAGGGCGCGCCGGCGATGCCCTGCGTCAAACTGTGGGAGTAGGATCAGCTCCAATAGCGGTTCCAGCAGGCAGCCCAATAAATCTTCCATCACGTATGTCCCCCAATGCCCCTCTAGGCCATGATTAGCTTAAAGACTGCCGGATCCTTGTCAATGAGTTCCAAAAGCCGCCGTGAACTGCCGCTCGGCTTCGACCGACCAGTTTCCCAGGCCTCAACCGTCCGGGGAGAAACGGCCAGGCCACGGGCAAGCACGCGTTGCGTAGCGGGAATCTTGCTGCGAATTTGCTTAATTTGCTCAGGACTATACTTCGGCGGATTCGCAAATTTGGCATGTTTAACGATCACTTCGCTGTCATCGCCGTTAGCGTACTTCTCGAGTGCCTTCAAACTCTGCATTAAAGTGGCTTCGTCTGCCATAATCTAAAACCCCTTATTGTGTAGTAGACGGAGCAATCTCACAAAAACACTTCTCTCTTGATCTGATAGCGTCAAACGTCGAATAAAGCAATCGCCCTCGGTGTGACCACCCAGTAGCTAACCCGCATCCTGCCACTTTTCGGAAGCTTATACGATGATATAGTACCATGCGCTGCTAAGCTATACCAAAAACGGGTCCCACCCCGCTGTAATTGCTAGTGCCGGTGAGACCCGTTTTTTTGACTCAAACTTACTTCTCCAGCGCCGCTTCCAGCGCCTCAAGCTGGCTCTGGAAGGTCGCAAACGCCGCCTCCAGGTAGTCGGGCTTGGTGACGTCGATGCCGGCGCGCTTAAGGATGTTGACCGGCGTGTCGGAGTTGCCGGCGCGCAGGAATTCCTTGTACGCCGCGACCGCCGGCGTGCCTTCCGTCAGGATGCGATTGGCCAGCGTGGTCGCAATCGCCTTGGAGGTCGAGTACTGGTACATGTAGTAGTTGTAATAAAAATGCGGAATGTAGGCCCAGTATGCTTCCGGCCATGGGTTGGCTTCAACATCCGGCCCGTAAAAGGTCATCTCGATCTCGTGGTACTTGGCGCTGAGGTCGTCCGCGGTCAGCGGCGTGCCGGCCGCCTCGGTTTCGTACATGTACTTTTCAAACTCGGCGAACTGAGACTGGCGGTAAACCGTACCGATGAAGTCCTCGACCGCCGTCGTCAAAAGGTAGACCTGTTTGTCATGGTCGCCCTTGGTCTGGTCGAGCATGTACGCGTTGAGCAGGCTTTCGTTGGTGGTCGACGCAATTTCCGCGGTGAAGATCGGGTACTCATGGTCCCAGTACGGCTGGCTTTCGTTGGCGTAGACACTTTGCATCGCGTGGCCGGATTCATGGGCCAGCGTGCTCATGGCGTCGTAAGTGTCCGTCCAGTTCAGCAGAATGTACGGGTGCACGCCATACGCGACATTTTCGAAGCCGCCGGAGGTCTTACCCTTAGTTTCCAGCACATCGACCCAGCGGTGGGCAAACTCATCCTTCAGGTGAGCCTGGTAGTCTTCACCCAATGGCGCCAGCGCGGCCAGGTCAGTCGCCTTGGCTTCCTCGTAGGTCGGCGCAAACGGCGGCTTGGTCCCGGTCAAAGGAATCGCCAGGTCCCAGGTGTGCAGCGTGTCCAGCCCCAGCACCCGCTTGCGCAGCGCGTAGTAGCGGTGCAGCAGGTCGAGGTGGGCATGCGTCTGATCGAGCAGCGTGTCGTACACGGCCTCGGGGATCTGGTTAGCGGACAGGTCCATGTCGCGCGCACTCTTGTAGTGGCGAACGCGGGCCAAGGTGTTTTGCGTGTGCATGTGCGCCTGCATGGTCGCGGCAAAGGTGTAGCGGTGGTCGTAGTAAGCCTTGGCGAACTGGCGCGTCGCCTGCTCACGCGTCTTGGCGTCGCCGTTCTCCAAAATAACGCGGCGCAGGCCCTTGGTCAGCGGCTGCGTTTTCCCTTCGTAGTCAATGTCGCCATAAGTCAGATCCGCGTCGTCCAGCGTCGATTCGATGTCCTCGGCACTGTCAAAAGTCGTGCCAAAACTGGCCAGCAGGCTTTCCTGGTCTGGGGTCAGCACGTGCCCGACCTGGGTGCGGATGCGCGCCAAGGCGTGAGTGTACTGCTTAAGCCGCGGCTCGGCTTCCGTAAACGCCGTCACCTGGCTGTCCGGCATTGCGACAATGGCCGGCTCGAACCAGGACAGCTGCGCGTCAAAGCTGCTTTGCGTTTGGTTAAAAGTGGCCGCCAGCTGCGCGGCCGCCGGGTCTGTGGTGTCCTGCGACACGGCCAGCTCCGCATATAAGCCCAGGCGGTCGAGGCGTTCCTGCGCCTCAAAGTAGCTGCGGATCACCTCATAGAAGTGGGCGGCGTCGGCGGTGAAGCTCTTCGCCTGACCGGTCAGCTTGGCCGTAGCGGCACCTGCGGCCTTGATCCCCGCGTCAAAGTCCGCTGGGGTCGCAAACAAATCCTTCAAATTCCAGGTCAACTCAACTGGCGCATCAGCGCGCTGAATCTGCTCTGCCATCATAACTCCCCTTTTCCCTGTTAATTGATTCCTTTATGGTAGCACTTAAGCTCGGCCGCCACTACCGCCGGGCGAGAAGGCGGGCAAAAATGGTGTGCAGCGCCAGGTATAGGATCGGCACGATGAACGCGGTCGCCACGGCGTTGATCACCGCCGCCAGCAGACTCGCAAACGCGGCACCGACCGCCACGTGGAACGACGTACCGACCATCAGGGCCTCGACCACGCCGACCAAGTAAGAGGTGACCACCTTGGTGAAGCCAGCGATGATGCCGATGGCGACAATGCGGCCGGGATGGTTTTTCAGGTTCACGGCCCGCACCAGCAGCGTGACAACGATCGCCATCACGGCGACCTCACTGACCGTCAGCCAAGACGTTGCGGCGTACCCGTTCAGCACGTCGAAACCGCCGAGGCCAATCGCCCCGGCGACAAAGCCCCAGCCCCCGCCGAGAAAAATAATGGCCAGGATCATCAGCGGATTGCCGAAGTGGATGAACGGCCGGCCGACGATTGCCGGCAGCGGAATCCGCAGCACCCAGATGCCAATGTAAATAATAGCAGCGAATAACGCGGTAAAAATTAGTTTACGCGTGCGTAACGTGCGATCACTCATCATTTATAACTCCTCCAATTCTCGGCTCAGCCACGGCAGCCCAGCGGCAAAATTCAGCCCCAGCCGCGGGTCGTCAGTCTGCTGAATGGCCCGGGCGACAAAAT
Source organism: Lacticaseibacillus sp. 53-4 (assembly GCF_016861805.1). Classification (NCBI taxonomy): domain Bacteria; kingdom Bacillati; phylum Bacillota; class Bacilli; order Lactobacillales; family Lactobacillaceae; genus Lacticaseibacillus; species Lacticaseibacillus sp. 53-4. The sequence goes on along the minus strand of NZ_BOLT01000031.1, from coordinate 7,781 downwards.
TGGCCCCTAAAATGGCGGCGTGCTGCAGGGTCTGACCGCGCATCAGCGCCCCGCAGACGACCGCGGCAAACAGGTCCCCGGTGCCAAAGTAATGGCCAGGCAGGCGCTGGTTGCGGTTCAGCCAGGCCGGAGCGGCCGCGTCGGTGCAGCCGGCCACCGCGAGTGACCCATCTAGCAACGGAATCCCCGTGACCAGCACTTGAACGCCAAATGTTTTGACCAGTTGGGTCGCCAACTCAGCCGCTCCTTCATCGGACCGCGGCGCTAGATCCGGCTCCTGGCCCAACAGCAGCTGTGCTTCCGTTAGGTTCGGCGTCATGACGGACGCCTGTGGGATCAGCTCCCGCATCGCCGCCACGTACGCGGCGTCAAAGCCCGCATAGAGCTTGCCGCCATCGGCCATGGCCGGGTCAAGCAGCCGCACCGGCGCGGCCTGCCAGTCGGGCAAGACCTGCTGCCAGGCCGCCAGCGCCGCTTTGCCTAAGTAACCGAGCAGAACGCCTTGGGGCTGCAGCGGCAGGGTCTTCCAGTGCGCCGACGTGGGCGCGATTTGCGCGGCGAGGTCAGTGACCACGGGCCGGCCGAGGCCGCCGGTGTGCGTTGAGAGATAAGCAGTCGGCAGGACCGCGCAGTTGAAGCCCAGGGCCGCCAGCAACGGCAGCGCCACGCCAAGCGACACCTGCCCGACCCCGGACAAATCTTCGCTGATGATCACCTGTGGTTGTGTCAAGGCACCCCACCTCCTAGGAGCCAATCATACCAGCTTTTTGGCGAGGGACCGAGTTCTTTTTCTGAAAATCTGTTCGCCGCCTAATTAAGGTATAATCGAACTTAATATGTGGAGGCGAGACTATGATTGGCACGCTGTTTAACGTCACGATGATCATCATTGGCAGTTCCGTGGGGGCGCTGTTTAAGCGCGGCATTCCGAATTCTGCGCACCACGCACTGATGACGGCGATGGGCCTGGCCGTCATGATGCTCGGCATCAATACGTCGATTCAGAAAATGCCGCAATCTCATTACCCTGTCCTCTTTATCGCCAGCATGGCGCTTGGCGTCCTCATCGGCAGCGGCCTCGACCTGGACGGCCGCTTCAACCACCTGCTGAGCAGCGCCAGCAAAAGCGGCTCGAACCTGAGCGAAGGCCTATCCACCGCGATCCTGCTATTTTGCATCGGCACCCTGTCAATTGTCGGGCCCATGGAGGCCGCGCTCAAACAGGACTACACCTTCCTGTTTACCAACGGCACGCTGGATCTGATCACCTCGATGGTCCTCGCCTCGACCTTCGGTATTGGCATCATGCTGGCCGCGCCGGTACTGCTGTGCTGGCAAGGCGGCATTTACCTGATTGCGCTGCTGCTGCGCGGCGCGATTTCTTCCGCCCTGCTCACCGAGATTTCAATCGTCGGCGGCGTCTTAATTTTCGCGTCTGGCGTCAACCTCCTCGGCCTGGCCAAAATCAAGACGCTGAACCTGCTGCCTGCGCTGGCCATCCCGCCCTTGTTCTTCGGCGTGCTTGCGCTGTGGAGCCATTTTTCCTGAAGCATTGTTCAGGCCTGCATGCGTGTCACTGCACAATATTAAGCGCCTAATTTAATCCATGAACCATAATAGTTGGCGGCCGCCAACTATTTTTTTGATTCGGCCCTATTTTTTCATTCACAGTCGTTTATATGCGGCACTTTTAGCTAAAATAACAAGCATTTTTATATTTATTGAACGTTTTGAAAACCTTTTATACCGGTATTCTTTATGATAACTATAATTATTTTAAATTTTTCGAGGGTTCTGAGTTGCTGACATGTGAATTATCTCGTTATGATTATTTACGTAAGCTAGTAATGTCACTGTCACTCACAACACTACAGGAGGTAGTTTTTTCATGAAGAAAGGTTTATTCACTTCTGCTTTAGTTCTCCCGCTCGTTGCGATGGGTTTAGGGACCGGCGCACCGGTGCTGGCAGACACGGTTGATGTAGAACCAGCAAAGGGCCAGCCTCAATTAGTACAGGATACTAAGACTTCTAAAGCCACTGTTAAAGTAATGGCTGGGAAGCTAAAACTCATCCAGGTGCCGGACCTCAACTTCAAGTCCGTAACAGTCAAGCAGTTAGCTACTCAAGCAGAGACGAAGACGGATCTGAACAACCGCATGGGAGCAACAGTTCAGTTAGAAGACTTCCGTGGCACCGACAGCGGCTGGAAGCTTCGTGCATCGTTGAGCGACTTGGCTCAGAAAAATGGCACAAAGCTGTCTAACACCAACATTCGCATGACCCTGACCAACAAGAATAATAATCACGACATGCCTGGCATGCTTGGCGGTGGGGTTAAGTTGAACGCAGGCAGCGGCCACACAGAAACACTGCTTAAGACCACTAATCGCGCCCATGGCTTTGGCGAGGGCAAGTACTTGGTGGACGCAAAGATGAACATTGGCAAGCAAGCGAAAGCCGCTGCCGGTGACTACTCTGGCACGATCACCTGGTCCCTTACCAACGCTCGCTAATCTCATTTCACCACAGTCACAGCCTTGACTGTGAGCCGATGGCATGGTGTCATCGGCTTTTTCTTTGGCAAAGGAGGGATCGAACTTGATAAAAGCCACTCTCAGCTGGCTCGCTGCCTTGGCCGCCGCGCTGATGCTCGCAAGCGCTTCGCCGGCACTCGCCGCGGATAGCACTCAAAGCCTAGACAGCAATGCCACCGTCAGGGTCATCGACGATACGATCGAAGAGCCCGACCCTGGCGAGGAAGACAAGGAACCTGAAGAAGGCGCCGTCGTGGATCCAACCGACAAGGAGCCGGGCGATCCGACGCCGGAACCGGTTGATCACCCAACCAAAAATGAGAACGAGGCCCTGCCGCAAGCTGGCAGCCATTCAAGCGTCGTGCTCATTGCCGCCGGACTGATGGTGCTGGGCGCGATCGCAGCGGCCAGCGTGACCACGCGCAATAGAAAGAAGGGTTAATATGCGGCAAAAGAAAATTCTGTCCCTGGTGACCCTGGCTTGCGCGCTTGCGATGCCGCTTTCCAGCATCAGCCCGGTCCTGGCGATCGATGATCTCACACCAGCGACAACCTCACCCGTCGACACCGCACTGGCAGAGACGGACACAACAGAAACTGCATCGGCAGCGGACGCTTCGGCCGAACAGCCAAGCGTGGCGGTCCCAGCCCCTGAGGCTGCAGCACCTGAACCTGCGGCGCCGGCAGAAACACCAGATCAGTCCGCCACCCCGGCACCTGAGACGGCTGCTCCTGAAGCGGCTGCCCCCGAGGCCGAAACGCCCGCAGAAGCGGTCGAACCGGTTCGCGAAAACTGGCAAGGCAAGGCTACCAGCGATGCCCGCCTAGGCACCAGTTGGAATGCCAGCCAGCCAATCGGCACCACCGTGAACGTGGGCGACCGGGTCGTGATGCGCTACTCCTTTGACCGCGGCTCCTCACAGAATATTGACTGGAGCAGGCTGCAAGCGGAATTTGCAATTCCCGCCGACTACCAGCTCGCAGCCGAGAACGGGCGGGTCACGATTCAGGTCAATGGGGCCAACCGGCAGATTCAGACCAGTAACCTGAACGAGTTCAAGCTCGGTCAGATTCAGATCCCGACTCGCGGCCAAGCCACTGTCGACGTGCCGCTGATTGCGAAAAACGACCAAGGTCGGCAAAACCTTGCCACTGGTAATTTCTTCGTGGGCAGCCACCACGCCACCACCAGCAAACACTTGACCAAGCCGCGCCACCAGGTTTCGCTGACCGTGCCAGGGTTTAATTTTGGCCAGACTTCGGTTCGCGACATCGCGCTGGGCCAAGTGACGCTGAACACTGCCAACAGCACCATGGCCGTGAAAAACACGCACGAGGCTGGCCGCGTCACCGCTAGCATGACCAGTTTCAAGTTGGGCCAAGGCTATCAAGCCGGCAACGTCGCGCTGCAGTTCAGCATCGGCAACAAGGCGATCACCTTGCGCGACGATGCGACGCCGCTGACCATCGCTGACGGCAAGAGCAACACCTATCAGCTGACGAATAGCAAGCTGATCATCAATCAGTTCCGCGGCATCACCGCCGGCGAAAAAGCCGCGGAGATCACCTGGACACTGACGAACGCGCACTAACTGGCACCACGGCAGGGCGCTATGCCCTGCTTTTTGATTATGGTGAAGGGTTCAAAGTTGCACCATTCGCCGCCACCTTAATACAATTAAATTAGTAAACCAAAGTATTTTCTACTCATTCTCATAAGTCAGGAGACATGCCAATGAAAACCTTACGACTCCTCCTTGGTGCGCTGACGCTCGGCGTCTGCCTCGCGTTTGGCCACCACCAACTCGTGCAGGCCGCCGGGGCAGATTTCACCGTCACCCCGCAGCTGGGCCAAGATCAAATCAATGGCACCACCGACTATTTCAACCTGCTCGTTCAGCCCGGGCAATCGCGCCCGCTGCAGGTGACCATTGAAAACACCAGCGCTAGTGCAAAGGATTTCACCGTCTCCTTGACCAACGCCTTTAGTCAGGGCAACGGTGAAATCGGCTACGAACCGAAAGGTCAAGTCGACAGTTCCCTGACGGTGCCGCTCACCAGCATGAGCAGCCAGCCGGAACAAAGCGTGCGCATCCCCGCCGGCGGCAGCCAGCTGGTGACGGTGCCGCTTCAGGTCCCGGCGGAAGGCTTCGACGGCGTCAAGCTGGGGGCGATTTACGTACTCGACCAAAGCGTCAGCGAGCCCACCGAGGCTGGCGAAGGGATCAGTCTGAGCAACCGCTTCGCCATGGTCATGGGCGTTCAGCTCCAGACCAACGCCGATGCGGTGGTGCTGACCAAGCCGGACCTCAAGCTTGGCACCGTCGCGGCCGGCACCGAAAAGGGTAACGCGAACGGCGGCGTCATCGTCAACCTGCGCAACATCGCGCCCATTTACATCGATAATCTCAAAGCGACGGTGACGGTCACGCGCAAAGGGGAAGACAAGCCGACGCTGGAGCGCACCGTCAGCGACTGGTCAATGGCACCAAATTCCGTGCTGCCGCTGACCGTGCCAGCCAAAAAGGAACTCAAGGCCGGCGACTACACGGTGAAAATCTCAGCCGCCACTCCAGATCAGGACTGGCAGTTCACCGAGCATTTCACCATTAAGGAAAAAGAAGCCAAGAAGGTGAACCAAGCGCTGGGTCTGACACCGCCGCCAAGCGGTCCGACCAGTGGCAACTGGCCTTGGCTCGCGGCGGGGGGCGTGGCGTTGCTTGCGCTAACCGGCGGCCTGTTCTGGTGGCGGCGCCGCAGTCGGCAGGCACCGGCAGCTTAAGCAAGTTCACCCACACAAGTAACAAAATCCCTCGAATCTGGGCACTACTGCCAGATTTGAGGGATTTTTCACGTTGCCAGTTCGTCAGATCAGCACGCCTTCGCAGTGCGCGACCTCGTGTTGAATGATTTGGGCGACAAAGCCAGTGAACTGCTGGGTGTGGGGCTGAAACTGCACGTCCTGATACTGGACGGTGATCTTTTCATACCGGGTGGTCGGCCGCTCCCCATCCAGGCTTAGGCAGCCTTCGGTGGTTTGGTACTGGCCGCTTTGGACCGTGATCTGCGGGTTGACCATGACCACCGGCAGCGGGCCCATTTGGACGATGATGATGCGCTTGGCGACGCCGATCATATTGGCGGCCATGCCGACGCAGCGCGTGGCGTTGGCCGCCAGCGTGTCCTTGAGGTCCTGCATCACCTGGCGGTCGGCAGGCGTGGCCGGCTTTGCTTTTTGCTGCAAGAAAAGCTGGTCTTTTTCAATTGGTTTGATCATCTGCTTGCCCCTTTTCTAAACGGCCTTGAGGATTGCCTGCGCGGCCTGGAACACCAGGTTCACGCCGTAGCCCATCACGATGATGCCGGACACAATGTTGATCCACATGATGAGCCGGCGCGGCAGCCGGTCCTTCAGCAGGTTCAGCGCGAGGGTGATAACCGTGAACCACACGGCGCTGGCGGAGACAATGCCGCCCAGGAAGACGACGGCCTGCTCGCCGGTCAACGGCGCCCGCAGCGCCCCCAGCGTCACGCCGGTGTCGATCAGCGCCTGCGGATTACCGAACGAGACCACGAAGGCACCGGTGAACCACTGGCGCAGGCTTTGCTCCTGCTGGCTGTTGCCAAACGCGGCGGCGTTGGCGCCGCGCAAAATGCCCCAACCGGTCCAGATCACGACCACCCCGCCGATGCCCATCACGCCAATGCGCAGGACCTCATTGCTGGCCAAAAGCGACCCAAAGCCCAGAAACGCCACGGTCGACAGCAGCGTGTCGAACAGCCAGATGAACCCCAGCACGATCAGCGCCTTTTTCAGCGGATTGCTCAACGCATTATTGAACGCAAAAATGTTCTGCATCCCGATCGACGACACCAGCGCCAGCGCAATCACGAAGGCGCGCAGGTACACCGCCAGCATCAGCGCGCCGCCGGTTTTTCGGCAAAACTCGCCCAGAAGGTCGGGATGCGCAGCTGGTCGAGGCGGCCTTCGCCGTTGTAGTCCTCGTACATATCTTTAAACGACAGGCCGGCCTGGAGCTGGCCGCGCAGCTGCTCGTCCAGCGTGTGCGAAAACTGAATGCCGTCTTCCTTGGTATCGATGCTCGCCATCAGCTTGGCGTCTTTGAGCGGGTTATACGGCAGCCCCCGGACGATTTTTTCTTCGCGGTCCTCGTCAACGATGTAGTTGATGCCATTGTCCATCCCCACCAGCAGGCGGCCGCCGGGCTTCAGGATGCGGCAGCACTCGCGCCACAGCGGCAGCACGTCTTCAATGTAGCAGTTCGCCACCGGCTGCATGATCAGGTCAAAGGCCTCATCGGCAAACGGCAGCGGCTGGGTCATGTCGGCGCGCACGATCGTGATGGCGTACCCTTCGTGATCGGCCAGCATGCGCTCGCTTTGCAGCTGGGCCTTGGAGTAGTCGAGCACCGTCACGTCGGCGCCCATCGCCGCCAAAAGCGGCATCTGCTGACCGCCACCGGACGCCAGGCCCAGCACCTTTTTGCCGCGCATATCGGCAAACAGCCAGTCGTGGGGCATCGGTCGCGTCGGGGTGAGCAAAATGTCCCACTGGCCGTGCTGCGCGTTGACGTAGGTCTGGTGATTGATTGGCTGCCCCCACCGCCAGCCGGCCTTCACCCAGCCGTCCACCGTGTCTGCGTTAATGTCCTGATAACCCATGAGTGCCTCCGCGAAAAATTAGTTGCGTTAATCATAGCATATTAAAAGCGGGCTGCATTGGGCAGCCCGCTGATTTTGACGGTGTGGTTGAGTTACTTCTTCAGGAGCTTCTCGGCCAGGGCCTTGACGTCGTCGTCGCTCATGTCAAGCACCGGCTTCATCTGCTCTTCGGTCTTGATCGTGTCGTGGTTGTTCGCTTCCATATAAGCGTCCCAGATCGCGTCGCGGACAGGGGTTTCCTCATCGCTCCAGTCAAACACTGCGTTCATCGGTTCGTCGAGTACAAGAGTCTTTTCTGGGTCTACTGCCATGATTTAATACCTCCGTATGTTTTTGTCTTGATTAACAACAAATTCATTATAGAACACTTTTACCTAAAAGTGTTAAACTTTCTAGCACTTTATTTTTCCGAGTGCTAATACTTGACAAATCACTGCCCGGCGCGGGCACTTTTCGATTGACAGGGCCTCCGGATAAGCCAACCATATCCTGGATTATTCATAGAATTTCAAAAAAGCAGCGCAATCCCACGATTCACACGGGACTGCGCTGCTTTGGTGTT
>NZ_BOLT01000030.1:0-25934 GCF_016861805.1 Lacticaseibacillus sp. 53-4 | reverse complement strand
CCAACTTCTCCGCTCAGTCAGTATTCGCAACGCTCCAAACGTTGCTTTCAGACCGGCCAGATGCGATTTCATGTCCCCAATACCGAGGTGAATAATCCAGGTTAACCTGTTATCTTGGCTTACGGAGGAAAAGCCAACAAGTATTTTAGATTTCAACTATACTGATCATTCGTTTTCTCGTAGCGAGGCAATGCATGTCATCTATGACCGACACATTCATGGAAGCATAGAAGACCAGACGATTATTGGCATTGACCAGTCAATGTTTCCTGCGACTGATCGTAAGTACGAATTCTCTAAGACATACAGGATTCTAGATGCTACTAAGCGACATGTTGACCAGTCAGTGCTGAACCACCGAATCAAGCAGATTGTCTTCTTCGGTCATTCACTTGGCCCCGCTGATTATTCATACTTTCAGAGTGTCTTCGACTATCTGAACATATACGAAAATAACGTCGAGATTATCTTTGGGTTTGCGCCATATGGGAATTTATCAGTAGATGCGGCAGCCCATATCCAAGAGTCCAGAGTTGCTGCATTGTTCGACGAATATGGTCGGTCAATGGACAATCAAGCTCATGGTAATAATCTGCTTCACAAGTTGTTGTTGGAAAATCGACTCAGCATTCACAACTATAAAAATGCGGAAGAAATGAGTTACTTCGAACACAAAAAATTTAACGGTGGCGAGTAAGTCAATCCCCACCAATCTTGTCTTTAGGCCGATTAGTAAGGGAATTACACTTCACCAAATAGGGAAATGGCAACACCCGGCACGACCCATACGCAATGCGTATGAAGGTCGTGCCGAGTGTTTTTATTTTCGGAAAAGCTCAGAAATTGAATCACTATTCCTGTTCACTTGGCCGACATTGGCGGTGTGGTATCAGCATCTTAAGCAACTAACCATATTAAGAACACGTTACAGTTCAACTTTTGGTTTCAAACCGCGACCTACAAACTGTCTGTATATGTTGAGAGCGAAAGTTCTCACAGACCTTCCGGAAGAATCTTGCAACGCATCGCCGCCGTGCGCGGCGTGCAGCGCGAAAGCCGCTAGCGCGAGCGGCGGCGGTCGGCGTTAGCCGGCCGCCACAAGCCCCCGGTCTCTAATAGGGGGGCAAATATTAGAGACAAAATACACGTAAGTAGGACGAAAGCGCCGGTGGCAAGCCACTTTGCGTAAGCAGAAAGGCGGCTGTGCTGTCAGGTTGCTTCGAAAGGAGCTAACATGCTGAAAGATTTGAACTTAGTCGGCGGGATGACGAATACCGACTGGCTAAACCAGTTTCATGATGAGATGCGCACGTATAAGATTACTCAAGGTCAATTAGCGAAGACGGCTGATTACAGTCGATCGCATCTGAATCAGTTGCTGACGGGGAATAAGCCGATTAACGAACAAGCACGGGTGCGGTTGACGTTAGCGCTGCGGTCACTGACCGGCCAGAACAACATTGACGTATGTATTGATTACTTGGGCGTCACGTTCAAGTCGCACGACTATGAGGAACTGGTGACGGAATTGTTCCAGATCAACCCGAATCACTTCAACCTTAAGGAAGGAGCGCGATACGGGTACGCGGCGACCTTGAAATGCGGTGAGATTGACGTGCTACTGTCGCCATATCAAGATGTGAATGCAGACGGTTATGATCCAAGCGAAGACAGCGGCACGATGATTGAGCTGAAAGGTCAGGGTTGCCGATACGTTGAATCTTATTTGCGCCAGCAGGATCGCACCTGGTACGACTTCTTGGAGACCTGCATTGCGCTTGATGGTCACTTCACCCGCGTTGACCTTGCTATCAATGATCGTAATGGTCTGCTCGATGTGCCGACCTTGATTGAGAAGTGTGACCGCGATGAATTCACCTCGCGTTTTCATGGTTTTCGTGATAATCGCACCAAGCAGTGGGAGGTATCCGGCAGAACTTTGTATCTGGGGTCGCCGCAAAGTGAAGTTTACTTCTGTATTTACGACAAAGCCTTTGAGCAACACCAGAAGCACCCTGAGATTGCGATTGAAGACCAGCCGATACGCACGCGCTTTGAAGTCCGGCTACGTCGCAAGCGCGCCGCTGCGGCAATTAAGAACCTGTTGGCAGAGCGTGATCCAGAGAAAGTCGTGTTCGGCATCATCAACCGTTATTTGCGATTCTTGACGCCGAGCCACAAAGCCAAAAGTCAGTGGGCTACAGATCCGCGTTGGGATGCTTTCATCGGCAATTATCGCGACAAGCTGCGGTTATCTACTAATCCTGAACCATTGAGTTACGCGCACATTACCCGCTGGCTGAAGAAACAGGTCGCGCCGTCACTGAAGATGTTGCAGCTGATTGATCAATACAATGGCACCACCGAGCTGAAGGCGATTATTGACGGCGGCAAGCTGACGCACCGGCACTGGGATTTAATTCACCACTATCAGCACCACCGCAATGGCGTTTTGACGGATGCAGCACCAAGTGAGATATCAAAAAAGAGTGACTACGCCGACCAAAGCAAGTAGCCACCCTTCACAGATAAGATATGGGTTCTATCTGGTTTGATTATCTCACTTCAATCAACGAGAAGGAAGTGACGTAATTGGATAAGAGTTTTGTCTGCTATCAAGATCTGATGGCATTAGGCTTCAAGCAGCACACCGCGCGCGATATCATTAGACAAGCGAAGCAAAGGATGGTACAAAAGGGTTATCCCTTGTATCTCAACCGAAACTTAGGGCGCGTGCCGCGTTCTGTCGTTGAGTCCATTCTAGGATCACCGATGAATGGAGCTGTTGAGAATGAGTAAAACCAAATATCCAGGCGTATTCATAGACGCCAAAGGTAACTTCTACTATGAAACCGAGTTAGGCACCGACAAGATGAGTGGCAAGCGTGTCCGCAAGAAAGGGCGGAAGGACAGTCAAGGAATGCCATTCAGTACCGCGTTTGCTGCAAACAAGGAGCTGACACGGGTAAAACGTGAATATCATGAGGCGCATGGGTTTACGAACTTCCGCATGACTTACCGCCAATTCATGAAGGACGCGTATATCCCAGCGTACAAAACTGACGTGGAGGAAAGCACCTTTGCCGTCCGTAATCGCAGCTTTGACATCTGTATTGCACGGTTTGGCGACCAGTTACTGCGCGACATCGACATCACTGATGTGCAGAACTTCCGCACGTGGTTGCTCACGGATGAGAAAGACGGTGGTGCGGGCTACTCGCAAGGATATGCTGGATTAGTGTTCGGCTGTTTCCGCAAGTCCCTTGACCACGCGGTGCAGATGCAGTACCTGTCCAGCAATGTGTCAAAGCGAGTTAAGGCGATTCCTAAGGCCAAGAGCAGTGTGCCGTTTTGGACGAAAGCTGAGTTTGAACAAGTTATCGCGCAAATCTGCATTGATGATGTATACGGGCACCTGAACTTCGTGATGTTGTGGCTGTACTTCCTGACTGGCGTGCGGGTCAATGAAGGAACTGCGCTGTGGTGGCGGGATGTTGATCTCGCCAAGAAGCAGCTACACGTTGACCACATGCTGGTGATGAAGAACCGGCATGACTGGGAACGCCACGACTACACGAAGACGGACAGCGGCAAGCGGATCTTGACGCTCGATGATGACACTGTGGCGATTCTGCGGCGATGGCGCGAGATACAGACGAGTTTCGGGCTGGGTGGGATTGATGACTTCATCATGACCTATGACGGCTTGCCGATGACCAAGTCGACGATTTCGCGGATTATCCACCGCTACGCCAAGTTGGCGCAGGTGCACCCGGTCGAAGGCAAAGGGCTGCGCCACAGTCACGCGTCGTATCTCATCAATGAGTTCAACGTATCGGTGCTGGTGTTGTCAAAGCGCTTAGGCCACTCGTCACCTGAGATTACGCTCAAGCACTACTCGCACTTGTGGGGCGGGCTGGATGCTGACATCGCCGAACAGATTGCAGGCAACATCGTGATCAAAACGGCGAGTCAGAATCAGGTGCGGTTCGTGGGGAATCAGGCGGTAAAGTATGACCAGCTAAGCCCCGCCAAACTCCCCGCCAAAACGGCATCCGTAGTGTAGAAAGCTAGTGATGGCAAGGGTTAGCGCCGCTGAAGATACGCTTGAGTGGGAATAAGTTTATTGCACGTCCAAACGCTGGTCAATCAGCGTTTGGACTTTTTTTGTGTGAAATCTGAAAAGTGGAGGTTAGAAGCGGTGGTTGAGATGAAAACGATGGGATTGCGGCTGTTAAGGTCAGTCATCTAACAAGTCGTATAATTAAGTTAGCATTGTCACAACTTTGGAGGCGCCCAAATGAATTACAACTTAAAGCCCATGAAATATTTTTTGGACGTGGTGCAGACCCACGGTTTCAGCTCGGCAGCCAAACGCAACTATGTCTCAGAGACTGCTGTCTCCACTGCAATCAAGCATTTGGAGGATGATTTGGGGGTACAGCTCATCAACCGTACGCAAACTTCACTGTCACTGACCGCCGCCGGCCGATTCTTTTATCTGCGGGCGGTTCAAGTATTGGATGCCTATGGTGAAATTTGGCGTCATCCGGAACAACAACCAGCAGGTCTGCTCAGGATTCACTTTCTTCAAGGATTGGAAGCTGACGCAGCCGCCTTTGCGCAACATCTCGGGGCAACTAGGCAATTGAGTTTTGATGAAGAACCCTTTACTGACGCGTTCACTCGGCTGCTGGCGCATGATTATGATATTTTGATCGGATTTGAGCTGGCGTTTAGTGGCAACACGAAGCTCCAGACCTTCCCGCTGCGCAAAGTCGGTTTTGATGTGCTCTGCAACACCCAGGCGCTGGCGACACAGCCTGATGCGCCAACGCTTAGCCATGGCGGCAAGCTGTATTTACAGCACTGGAAGTCTACTGGCATTGCTGATATTCAATCAGCCATGGTCGAAAAATATGCGCAGAAAGGCTGGGGCTATGCCTCCATCGCGCAGGTGAATAGTTTTCAAGCCGCCGCTTTAGCAGTGAATTTTAAAGGAGGCGTGGCGCTGGTGCCGGATGACTTCAGAGTACCTGCGCATTGTAACAACCTCACACGGCTATCACCGAAGCATTTGGAACAAGCCTTCAACGTGGTCGCGGCAATTAGTCGCGATCGCCAGGAACTATTTGAAGGGATGATTCTTAAAGCGATAAGTTCAAGTTATCGCTGACAACTATTCGATGTTGGTAAGCTTTGTGAAAACGCTTTATCCTTTACTTGTTGGATACTTCACAATAAGAAAGGATGCACCACCATGAAGACGTTAAAGACTCAAATCGTGATTGTTGGCAGTGGTTCCGCAGGTTTGTCGGCGGGGTTTGATTTGTATCAGAAGAAAATCCCGTTCATCATGTTGGAGCGTGGGGATAAAGTCGGCGGTGCCGGTAAGTTCGGGGCCCATGGTGTGTTTGCGGTCCACTCTAAGCAGCAACTCGAGAAGGGTGTGACCTACGACTATGCGGATGCGTTCAAGGGGTTGACCAGCTATAATCACTATTTTGTCAACGGCGAACTGCTGGCACGTTTTCTCAAAGATTCCGGTGAGAATATTGACCGGATGGCCGCAATGGGATTAGCCACCACGGTTGAGCAAAGTGAACAGAAAGCGCATCTCAATGACCCACTGGTTTATCACAAGTTCAATAACTTCAAATCAAAGATGGCCACTTGGGATGCTTGGCCACAGAAATTTGAGGACTCCGGGAACCCTGTTTTGACTGAAACCTGGGCGGTCGGATTGGACTATGATTCACAAGCGGGCCTTAAAGCCGTGCTCGCTAAACAAGCTAGCGGCGAGGAGCTGCGCATCGAAGCCAAGAAAGTGATTTTTGCCGACGGCGGGTATTGCGGCAGTCCGGAAATGATGGCGGCTAAATACGCTGATAATGACGCGTTGCTGAATTTAGGGGAGCGCAAGGCTGACGGCACTGGGATCAAGCTCTGCGCGAAGTACGGGGCCAACGTGGCTCACAATCCGGTCTTGTTTGCCCATGGGTGTGCGCCAAGCCTGCGAATCAACCCAATGCGGCGGCAAAGCAGTGTGGAAACTTTGACCAACTTGCCGCTGCTATGGGTCGATCAAACCGGGAATCGATTTGTTAACGAAGACATTGTCTATGACTTTGCGATGTGGGCCAATGCCGCGCACAACGTTCAAGGCCAATATAGTGTGATTCTCGATCAAGCCACGCTGGACCATTTTCGTGATCACCTCGTGCCAATGGAAGATACTTTTGAACGGCAATTTCTCGAACCCGGCCAAACGCCAACTGGCACAGTCGGGCCGATCCCGGCGATTCAAGCAGACTTCGAGGATGCCATCGCACATGGTGAAGTCGTCAAAGCCGATAGCATCGAAGACCTTGCGGACAAGTTGGGGCTCCCAATTGCGGCCTTTAAACGCACCCTCAAAGTTTATAATCAGGCCGTTGCCGATGGGCAAGACGATACTTTCTTGAAGCCGGCGGCGGAGCTGAAGTTTGGGGTTCATCAAGGCCCGTTTTACGCGATCAAAGAACACTGCGCAATTTTGGGCACGCTCGACGGGGTCGCTGTCGATCGCAATTGCCAGCCAGTCACCAAAGCCGGCCAACCGTTAAAGGATCTGTACATCGTCGGCAACAATGTCAACGGCTTGTATTCAGATGGTTATCCGAGTTATGAAGGAATCGCCAACGGGTTTGCGTTTGTCTCGGGCTGGATCGCTGCGGCCGAAGCGGGTAAGGCCGTTCAGGAGGCAGAGAAATGTTAGAAAATAAAGTGGCATTGATCACCGGTGCGGCACAAGGTATCGGTTATGGGGTGAGTGTCGCCTTCGCTAATGCCGGGGCAAACGTTGTGTTGACCGATTATCAACCCAGTGTGGTGGAAGTGGCGCAGTCCCTGAATGGGCAAGCCTCAGGGACAGTGATCGGTTTGGTCATGGATGTGACCAAAGACGACTCGATCGATGCGGCGCTGGCTCAGGTGATGACGCAGTTCGGCCGCTTGGATTATGTCATTAATAACGCTGGTGGCGGTGTGCTGAAGCCCTTTGCTGAGCTCACGAATGAGGATTTTGACAAGACTGTTGGCCTGGACCTGGTTGGTACGTTCAAGTGCATGCGTGCGGAAATCAACTTATTCCTGAAACAAGGCTTCGGGTCGATCGTCAATACCGGCGCGCTGGGCAGTTTCTACGCCCCAGGTGGTTTTGGCGCTTATAATGCGGCCAAAAATGGCATCATGGGTATGACACAAGCCGCCGCGGTTGACTATGCGGATCACAATATTCGTGTCAACTGTGTGGCTCCGGGACTGACCAAAACGCCGCTGAACGACGGGGCTTTCATTGATACCATGACGCCAACGGTCCCAATGAAGCGTTATGAAACGGTTGAAGAGCTGGCCAAAGTGTTCGTCTTCGTTGCCACTGAAGCGACCTTCATGACCGGGCAGACTGTCGTGATCGATGGCGGGGTCAGTGCTGGATTGAAACAGGAGGCGCCACATGCCTGAGGTTGTCATCATTGGCGGCGGCCTATCAGGACTGGTCGCCTCAATCACTGCGCGGCAGGCTGGGTTGTCCTGTGTGGTGATTGAAAAAGGGCGCAGCCTCGGCGGCGACGGCAACTATGTGGAAGGTGCGATGGGCGTGGATTCAAAGCTTCAACAACAAGCCGGCATCACTATCGACCGCACACAGTTGCTGCAAGATGAGCTGAATTATTCCCATTTCGAAGCCAGCGCGCCGCATCTCAAACAGTTGATCGACCATTCTGGCGAGACCATCGACTGGTTAGCAGACCAAGGGGTAAAGTTTGCCAGCGTC
Organism: Lacticaseibacillus sp. 53-4; assembly: GCF_016861805.1. Lineage (NCBI taxonomy): Bacteria > Bacillati > Bacillota > Bacilli > Lactobacillales > Lactobacillaceae > Lacticaseibacillus > Lacticaseibacillus sp. 53-4. The sequence goes on along the minus strand of NZ_BOLT01000030.1, from coordinate 18,118 downwards.
GGCCCGCAAGGAAAAAGCTGGCCCACCATTCATGCCTTTGCCGGCGGCGGCCACGCGGCGGTGGCAACGCTGGTGGCCAAAGCGCGGCAACTCGGCGTCGAATTCTGCACGAGTACCAGTGCCCAAAAATTATTGCAGACTGCCGGGCATCTGTCAGGCGTTGAGGTCATGAACGAGGTCACCGGGCAAACGAAAGAAATTGCCACTGACAACGTGATCTTAGCCACCGGCGGCTACGTGGACAATCCTGAATTGATCAAAAAGCAAACGCCATTATCAGACCGGCTGATGAGTGTCAGTGATGGCAAATCCACCGGCGATGGCATGCAGTTGGCCTGGGCGGCCGGGGCGATGCATGACAGCATGGGGGCTCTCCAGTTTGGTGGTGGGGCCATTTATGACCCGATGCTGCCGCCGTTTCTGCATATGAGCTCTGAAATTGGCGTGGCTGCGACTCAAGAAGCAATTTTGTGGGTCAACCAGGTCGGTGACCGGTTTGTGAATGAAGATGTGAATGACAACATGTGCCACGCAGGGAATGCGCTACTTGGCCAAGCGCGGACATTTGCGATTTTTGACGCGGAAGCCGTCAAACATTTGAGCACGGTCGGGTTGTATAAGGCAGTGGGCAATTCGCCATTTTCGCCGGATACCTTAAGCAAGCTGCCTGATGAATTAGCCTCGGACCTAGCAGCGCATCGCAAGTATTTGGCGAAAGCTGATACCTTGGAGGCCTTGGCAGACCAGCTGCATTTGCCAAACCTGGTTGATTCCGTTGCGCGTTATAATCGACAAGTCACGGCGGGCGTTGATGCCGATTTTGGCAAAGCTTCGGCTTATCTAACGCCGGTTAAGGATGGCCCATTTTATGCGGTGACCTTAGGCGTGGGGATGGCGTGTGCGATTGGCGGCCTGCGCATCGATACGCATAATGCGGTGCTGAATGCCCAAGGGTATCCGCTTCCTGGACTTTATGCGATTGGCAACGATGCGGCAGGGATGCTGGTAGGCGATACTTATGCGGTGACCTTGCCAGGCAGTACCGCGGGATTTGCGGCCTTTTCAGGGCGCAACGCGGTCGCGGCAATCGTTCAACAAAAATAATGCTGAGACCTTAAACAGTTTCATCACCAAGCACGAGTGCCTCTGGGCCACGATTCCGGAATGGAATTGTGGCGCAGGGGCATTTGTCTACTTTATGAGAGATGAAGAAGGTATCTAGCAGGGTAGGCTTTTGATGCGCGTGTTGTGCTTCCCCTCAAAGGGGTATACCACTCATCCCCATTTTTCTTAATGAACAATATTGTGAGTACTGTTTCGGGCACCGATTTTGGTTTCGCCTAATTATGGTCAGTTCATTTTGATTGATCCGTCTTTGCTTGGTATCGATGTTCCTCATGCTCTGATTTAATCAAAATGATTGGCTCTCGGTCTCTGCCGCCGTCGTCAGATTTTGTAGTTGAGTTTGTGGCGCGCGGCCATCGGCGTTAAACACGGGCAGAACGTGTTGCACTTTCACGTGCTTGAGACTATTCAAGGTGGCGCGCCACGTGTCGATGGTCTGATCAGTGACCGCGGGGGATAGGAGAGTAAGCGCATTGTTGTGTTGATAGGTGACGCATGACAGGCCGAGGTGGTCGGCGATGGCAGCGCCAGTAATTGACGGATCAGTGTCCAACACAATGAGTTGGGGCGTCTTTATTTCAAACGCTTCAGCCGGCTGCAGGGCCTGAGCGGCGATGGTTGGCGTTTGATGGCCTCGAATATTGTGCGCGACGGCCTGCAGGTCTGCGACGACCGCGTTCGCCGTTGGGAGGCTGCCGGCGCCAGGACCGATGAGCACCAGCGACTTGGTATTGGTTGAGGTCAGCTCAATGGCGTTGAACTCATCGTCAACATGACTCAGGGGATCGGTATTGGGCACCAGGGCTGGCGCGACGGTCAAGTTCAGTTGATTGCCGCGGCGAATAGCCCGGATCAGCGGCTTGATGGTGCAGCCGAAGTGTTTGGCCGCGGCAAAATCAGCGGCGGTGAGGGTCGTGATCCCTTGGCGGTGGATGCTGGCCAGTGTGGCGTCGAGCCCAAATGCCAACCGACATAAGATCAGCAGCTTGTAGCTGGCGTCGAGGCCTTCGACGTCGTTGGTCGGATCAGCTTCGGCGAAGCCTTTTTGCTGTGCTTCGGCAAGGGCGTCTGGGTAACTGCGGCCGCGCGCCATTTGCGACAAAATGAAGTTAGAGGTGCCATTGGCGATGCCGGCGAGTGACGTGATGGTATCGCCAGCAAAGTTGGTGTTCAAGGTGCGCAAAATGGGAATGCTGCCCATGACGGCGGCCTCGTAATTCAGGGCCACGTGCTGGCTGGCGGCAAGTGCGGTCAGCGCTTGGCCATGCGTGGCGATCAAGTCTTTGTTGGCAGTGATGACGTGCTTGCCGTTTCTCAGTGCCTGCTGGATCAGTGCATACGGCAGGTCAATGCCGCCAATCGCCTCCACGATAATTTGAATCTCAGGGTCATTGACGATTTGAAACGCGTCGGTGGTCAGCTTGATGTCCGGAAAATGTGCCTGACGCTCTGGTGTGATAGTCCGCACCGCTGCCCGCGTGATTTTAAGCCCGGCGGACGCCAGCTGAGGCGACTCGCGCGCAACGATGGTGGCAACGCCTTTCCCAACGGTCCCAAGGCCTAGCAATCCGACATTGATTGTGGTCATTAGATCACTCCTTTCCAGAGGTTAAGCCTGAGCTAAGCGCGTTGACTCGCAGTGGCACGAGCGTCTGAAGCCAGCCTGCATAGACGCGGGCAGCGTCGCGTCGCCATGTGTTTTGCGGCTGCCGATTTTGATCAAAATAATGCGCGGGCTTTGGAGTTGCCGGATTCTTGCGGCAATCGCGTTGATATTCAGCGAGCAGCGTGTCGGTTTGGTACTCCAAATGGCCGGCCAGATACCAACTGTTGGTGGCGACGTCTTTGATAAAAGTGGCGCCAAGTGCAGAAGAGCCGGCGATGATCTGCCCGCGAAGGACGCTGGTCAATGGAATCTTAAAAAAGCGGGACTGTGGCATCGTCAAGCCGCCGGTCGTGTAAACGCCTGAGAGCTTATCCCTCAACGGCTGGCCGGTAAAAAGGCCATCGATTGTGCCTGCCGCGTAGGCGCCCCAGCAGATAAACAGTGAACCGGTGACATGCGTTTTGCGCCATGCCAGAATGCGGTGCAGCTCCTGCCAAAAATCCACTTGTTGAAACGGCAGGCGATCCAGTGGGGCGCCAGTAATGATCAGGCCGTCAAAATGCTGGTCCTCGATCTCGTGAAAGCCGGCGTAGGCGCGGCGAACGGCCGCCGCATTGTGGCGAAGATGGTGGGTGTCTGGTACACAGAAAGTTAATGCGACCGGCCGCTTGCCCGCGGCCAGCACTTGCGCGAGTTGCTGCTCTGTCTGCGCCCGGTTCGGCATGAGGTTTAAGACTAACAATTGCAGCGCACTCGGGGCTGTGGCCTCGGCCGTGCGGGTCAATCCGCGTAAAATCGTCACTTGTGCCATTTTCATCACCTCCAGAACAAACAAAAATCCCGCGAATCTTCAATCAAATGAAGACTCGCGGGACGCCAATGCGTGGTACCACCCGTGTTCTGACAATTGTCATCAACTGCCACTCAAGCCGTACGGCGCAGTTGCGCGATACGGTCACGCGATAACGGGCGGACCCGGCGACTGCTCACGACAAAGCTCACAGCGGCAATACTCGGAGACCATGTTCAACGGGCCAGCGCCACTGACTTTCACCACTTGTCAGCTCTCTGCAGACGCCGCATCGTTTACTTATCTCGTCAACGTGTTTTTAGTTAACGTCATACTATGGCATTTTCTCATCAAGGTCAAGCTATTTTCTCATGAGTAGTTCAGAAAGCTGCGCCCGAAAAATTGGCGTCCAAAGTTTGAGATAGCCTTGCTGGGTTGGGTGGGCATCATCGAGCATAGCGAAAGGAAGCTGGCTGGTCGCGCTGGCCAAAGCTTGATTGTGCTTCAGATCAAGAACTGCAAAGCCGTATTTCGTCTGCAGCTGATAAAGGACAGCAATGAGGTTCTCGTAGTCTGATTCTGGCTTGTGCACGCAGGTGTAAAACAAAATGGGACAGTCCCAGTCTTGTTTGACCCGCGCGATGATGGCTTCGATCGCGCCAATGGTCGTGGTCGTGTCAAACTCGGTCGCGCCGGCTTCGGTAATCGTGCCCACTGGTTTGCCGGCGCGTCCGTCATTGGTGGACAGTTGGCAAACAAACGCATCTGGCGCAGCCTTGGGATGAAAATTTTGCAGCCGTGAAACGTAGCTGCTTGGCTCAGGGCCGGCGAGCGTGGTGCCGGTAATGGCAAGCTTGTCCGCAATCAGCCCGTCGCTGGCCTCGAGATCATCAACGAACGATTTGCCAAAAGCGCCGGCGCCGTATGTGATCGACGAGCCTAAAAAGACGATGTATTTACCGTACAAAGGCGATGCTGGATTCAGGGTGAGTGCGGCAGGTGCGTATTGCGGCAGATTGCCAAGAACCACGCGACTCAAAAATTTGTGTTTGGTCGCCAACAACAGAGCGGCCGCCCCGACTGCAGGCGTAATCAAAACAGCTTTTTTCATGATGAAGCCCTCCCAGACCAAGGATATGGCGAACCCTTGCCGCTTTCAAGCCGTCAGTGGCCGGCAGCGGCGCAGTTAAACAGACTCACAGGTTTTGGGCAGTCTGCCGATCAACGCGGAGCAGGTGAAAGCCAGTCGTGTCGTAGTCGAAGACCAGCACGGCGCTATTTGGGAAACCACCAGCCAAAACTTCGGTCGGGTCCTGAAGCTGCCGCAGAAAATTAAAGCACGCGGCGCTGTGGGACACGGCTAACACGTTCTGGTGATCCGGCTGCTGCATGATCTCAGTCAAAGCCTTGAGCAGACGCTGACCGGTGGTGTTCGAGGACTCGCCGCCGTACGGGACGAAGAAGCTCTCGAAGTCTTTGGGCTGCGCCGGATTAAGCGATTGGCTTTCGCCCTCAAAAACGCCGTAATTCATTTCTTTGAGAGCCTTCAGGTGACAGACTGGCAGCCGGCCATGGATGATCAGTTCCGCAGTGTCCACGGTCCGCTCGGCAGTCGAGCTGTACGCGTGATCCAGCGGGAGCGGGTCAAAATAAGCGGCCAGTCGTTTGGCCTGCGCGATGCCGCGGGCCGTCAGCGGGGAGTCGCACCAACCCTGAATTTTGTGCTGCACATTGAACAGGGTTTCGCCGTGGCGTACCAGATACAGCCTCCCCATCTTACTTTTCCTTCTTTTCGTCGATCAAAATGGTGCCGGCTGGCGGGTTTTGATCCAACGCGCCGACGATGGGGTGCGGCGAATACGGCGCCTCCAGCGCTTTGATGTCGGCTTCGTCGAGTTCAACCTGCTGCGCTTCAGCCGCCTCGCGCAGGTGCTTTTCCTTGGTGGCACCAACGATTGGCGCGGCGACGCCCTTGGCCCACAGCCAGGCCAAAGCAACTTGGCTCATGGTGACGTGATGCTTTTCAGCCACGGCTTCAACCTGTTTAATGATCGCCAGGTCGTTTTCTTCCATGTTGTCATACTTGCCCTTGGCCACCTTGTCGGTGCGGCTGCGCAGGGTGTCCGTGTCCCAACCGGGATGGCTGAGGTGACCAGCAGCCAGCGGGCTGTATGGCATCAGCGAGGCGCCCCACTTTTTGGTCAGCGGGATCAAGGCCTTTTCGTCCTCTCGGTACAGCAGGTTGTAGTGATTTTCCATCGTCTGAAAAGTGGCCCAGTCGTGCCGCTTAGCGACCTGCTGCATCTGGTCAAACTGCTCGGGGTACATGGCGCTGGCGCCGATGGCACGCACCTTGCCGGCAACAACGAGGTCGTTGAGGGCGGCCATCGTTTCTTCAATCGGGGTGTCATAGTCGAAGCGGTGGATGATGTATAAGTCCAGATAGTCAGTCCCTAGGCGCTTCAGACTGCCGTCAATTTCGCGGTGAATGGCCTCACTGCTGAGCCGGCCCGGGTTGAAATAGACTTTGGACGCGAGCACGACCTGGTCGCGGGGCACGCCGTTGTCGTGTAGCGCCTTGCCGAGGTATACTTCGCCAGTGCCTTTTGAGTAGGAGTTGGCCGTGTCAAAGAAGTTGAGGCCGAGATTAAGCGCCGTTTTGACCATTTTCGTGGTTGCTGGCTGATCCAGTGTCCACGCGTGCATGGTGCCGGCTTGGCCAAAGCTCATACCGCCGACGCAAAGCTGGGAGACGGTGATGTCGGTGTGACCCAGTTTAACTTGTTTCATCACGTTTCACTCTTTCTGCAATTTGCGCTTAGTGATTGCGAACCTATCGCACACTCTATTTTACCGCTATTGGCGGTGCGGTTATCGAGTTTTACGGCTTGGTGCGCTGACCCAGCTGTTTGGGGGCACAGTGAGTTGCTGAGTAAAAAAGTGAAATTAGATTAGAGCCAGATGTTGATTTTCTCATCCAGTCGTTGTACCGTGTACCTAACAAAATAATTCGTCCATAAACCGTTGATGTGGAGATCAAAACTGCTTTGCACGCACAGAGAGCGACCGGAGCTGGGAATGTCGTCGAACGCAGGCAGTCAAATGGACCACTGAGGGACAGGCCAAAAGAACCAGAGCGCAGGTGCCGCGCACTTAGGACTTCGGCTAACCGATCACGAGCGCAGCGTGCAACGCACGCAAGCGAATGATGGTTAGACGTAAGTCCGTTGCGGCATCGCAGCTCGCCGTCAAGTCAGCCTGTACGTGAGGCATACGTCAGTTGTCGGAGGGGTGTTAGCCCTTCGCTAAGCGGGATGAGGCACGTGTTTGTTGTACCCATCCAATTAAGGTGGCACCGCGGAATAATCCGTCCTTAAACAGTAACTAACTGTTTATGGGCGGATTTTTTGTGTATCTGGTTCAATGGAGGCTACTTTATGGCAATCAAGTTCGCACGCGTAGATGAACGGCTGGTCCACGGACAGATTATGACCAGCTGGATCAAGCAGTACCCGGTCTCACATATCTTAATTATCGACGACGCCTTGGCGGCAGATGAGTTCACGTCATCGGTTCTCGCAATGTCGGCGCCGGCTGATATTACCATCGACATTCAGCCGGTGGCTCAGGCGGCTAAAATGCTTCAGGACGCCAGCCAGCCGGACTTCTTCGTCCTGTTTAAAACGCCGGTCGCGGCGGTTGCACTGGTCAAGGCCGGCGCAGCACTGACCAGCCTCAACATTGGCAACATGGGCAGTGCGCCGGACCGCACGCCGCTGACTCGCCGCGTTTTCGCTAACCCAGCCGAGCGCAGTGCCATGCATGAGCTGCAGCAGTTGGGCACCGAAGTCTACTTGCAGATGCTGCCAAGTGACCGGCGCGTGGCCTATCAGCAGGAGGTGAGCGCATGAACACCTTTTTCATTGCAATCATTATTGCAGCCTTGTGCTGGCTGACCAGTTCGGCGCTGCCGATGTGGTCCCGCTGGGCGTTTTACTTCGGGGCGCCGCTCGTCGCCGGTCTGATCGACGGGCTGCTGCTCGGCCAGCTGACATACGGCCTGCAAGTTGGCGCAACGATTCAAATGGCGTACATTGGACTGCTTGCCGTCGGCGGCACGCTGCCGAATGAAATGGCGATTGCAGGTTACCTGGGTGTTGCGATGACGATGCTATCAGGCAGTTCGGCCGCGACGGGGCTGGCGATTGCGACGCCGCTAGGGCTGCTCGGGGTGCTGTGCCAGAACGCGAAAATGGCGCTGAATCCGATCTGGGTCCACCGCGCGGACACCTATGCAGCGGCCGGGGATCTGCGCGGCGTGCGGCGGATGAACCTGTTCGCGTCGCAGATTGTGCCGTTCATTACGTACTTTATCCCAGCGTTTTTGTGCGTGTACTTTGGCGGTCATTACTTTGCGGCCTTCATGGCGGCACTGCCCGTACAAATCACCAATATTTTGATGTTGATCGGCAAAATGATGCCGGCGCTGGGACTGGCGATGCTGATGCAGGTGTTGGCCAAGAAGTCGACGATTCCGTTCATCTTGATCGGGTTCGCCCTGGCAGCGTATTTGAAACTCGACGTGATGGCCATTGCCATTATCGGGACGGGACTCGCGCTGCTGCACTATTACTACATGCCACAAGGAGGTCATCGTGATGGAACAGACGCCAAAAAAGCTTAGCAAGAAAACCCTGCGGAAGACCTGGTTTGCATGGCAGTCATGGGGCCAAATCTGCTACAACTACGAGCGGATGATGGGCCTCGGGTTTGCGCACGCGATGTCTTACGTGCTGGAAGAATTGTACCCTAACGACAAGGACAAGCTGGCTGAAGGCCTGACCCGCGAGCTCACGTACTACAATACTGAGAATACGTTTGGGTCAATGATTGCAGGCATTGTCGCTTCGCTGGAGGAGAAAAAGGCGAATGACGACTCACTAAGTGGGGATATGATCAACAATCTCAAGGCAGCGCTGATGGGGCCAGTGGCCGGCATTGGCGACACCATCACACAATCACTGGTCAAGGTCATTCTGCTGGGGATCGGCATCGACATGGCTAAAAACGGCAGTGCGCTCGGGCCAATCTTATTCGTCGTCCTGTTTTGTGCCTACGCGCTGATTGTTGGCCACATCTGCTTCTACTCGGGCTATCACCTGGGTCAGGCCAGCGTTACCAGTCTGCTCAAAGGCGGGAAGATTGCGCGCGTCACGGATTCGCTTGGTGCGTTGGGCATGATGGTGCTAGGCGCCTTGATTCCCACCACCATTACAGTGGGCACACCGCTGAAATTTGCGGTGGGGCAGGTCAAAATCAATTTGCAGTCGATTCTTAACAGCATTGTGCCGGATCTGCTGCCGGTGCTGCTATTCCTCGGCCTGTTTTACCTGCTGCGCAAAGGTCAAAAACCGGTGCGGCTGATGGGCCTGGTTATCGTGGCGGCCATCGTGCTGTCGCTCACTGGTATCTTAAAATAACCAATGATGCCGTCAGCATCGTCTCGCAAAGCTTCGAACTCTATGACCGACTGGAGTTCGAGGCTTTTTGATAACAAAAATTAAAACGCTATGCACACGCATATAAATGCGCTACACTATTTTCGCTTACCAGGTTGTAGCTATCTCGGTCTTCCGTGAGGGCGAGGCCGCATGATGTTTAAGCAAGAAAAGCATTTAAAGCAACGAAGAAGGATCAACGTCAGTTTGAAGATGACCACCAAGGAGACAGATAAATGACAAAAACAATTATTATTACCGGCGCAAACTCCGGCCTAGGGTTTGAGACGACAAAACAGATTGCTGAGCAGGGAGAGGATTATCACCTGATTATGGCCTGCCGCAATATGACAAAAGCAAACGCGGCGCGCGATGAAATTATTAAGGCTATACCAGACGCCAACTTGACGTGTCTTGAGTTGGACACTTCCTCGCTGGCCAAAGTGCGAGATTTTGTCGCTGCCTTCAAAGCGCTAGACGAGCCGCTTTACGGGCTGGTTTGCAACGCTGGTATCGCTGGCAGGACGGCGACTGTGACGGCAGATGGGTTCAACAATATTGTTGAGACCAATTACCTTGGCCACTTTTTGCTGACACAGCTGCTGCTGCCGCTGATGCAGGATGACAGCCGCATTGTGACGGTCAGCAGCGAACGGCATGATACGCCGCTTCGGGGTGTGGCCTGGCCAGGAGTTGAGGCCATTGCCTACCCTGGCCACGATGCCATGGTGGATGAGCGCAGCTATGTTTATTCCAAGCTTTGCACGATTCTGTTCACTTATGAATTGGATCGGCGGCTGACGGCAGCTGGCAATCCGATCGTCGTGAACACTGTTAATCCTGGGCTTATGGTCGAAACTGGGCTGTCCAAAAACAAATCGCGCTTCACGCCGGAAATGATGGCACAGGTAGCAGATTTACTCAGCACCGCGAAAGACTCGGCAACGATGATCAAGAATTTGATGGTGGATGACAAGTTCGCCAAGGGTCCGGCAAGGTATTTTGACCGCAGCAGTGACAAGCCGATTCGCTCGTCGAAAATGTCTTATGATCAGCAGATCCAAGATGAGCTTTGGGATTTCAGCATGAAGGCTGTGGGTTTAGCCAAGTAGTTCAAACAAAGTGTGTCAAGTAAAACTTTCTCTTTGCTAGCGACTGGTACGTCACGGACAGGGAGGATGTTTTGATTTCTTCGCAAGGTCGTTTTGGACTTGCCATGACGCCATAAAAGCCGGTGAGAAGGCGCTTGAAATTAATTTTGGGAAAACACTATGCGCATGCATACAAATGTGCTATACTCAGTTTGCGTTAAAAATTAGCTACTTTTGGTAAGCAAATTGTCAAGACGATAAGGCCGGGTCTCTTCCGACCAAATTTTTTGGCCAACACTATGCACGCGCATATAAATCAAACAAATTTTTGGAGGGTTTACGATGAAACTTATTACCGTTGAAGAGCATTACGACACAGATCGGAACATCAAGGAATTCAACCAATACTCAGAAGTCAAAAACAACAATCCGCGTCAGGACCAACTGCGTCCGGACCTTGTGGATTTCAGCAACAAGGTCGCGTACATGGATAAGAACGGAATCGACATGCAGGTGATCTCGGATGCTGGTAATTCCCCGCAAGTCCTGCCTGACCAGTACGCGGTTGACGGCGCTCACGCCCAAAACGAGACCCTGGCAGAAAACATTAGTCAGTACCCAGACCGGTTTGCCGGTTTGGCCACCCTGCCAGCCAACACGCCAGATGAGGCCGCCAAAGAACTCGAATACGCCGTGACCAAGCTGGGCATGAAGGGTGGCATCATTTCTGGCAGCATCAATGGTCAGTTCTTGGATGATCCCCGCTTTGAGCCGATCTTCGCTGCCGCTGACCAGCTAGGCACCACACTTTATCTACATCCAGGCGTCATCACGAACGATCAAAAGGCGATGCTGTACGACAGCAAGGCATACAACGCATTAGGCGCCACGATGATGGCCGGGGCCATGTGGGGCTGGCACATGGAGCAGGGCATTCAGATGCTTAGGATCATCACGTCCGGCATCATGGAGAAGTACCCGCACTTCAAGATTGCTTCCGGTCACTGGGGCGAATTTGTCCCAATGTTCCTGGAACGGATCGATGGCTTCAGCCCAATTATCACTGATCTGCCGCTGAAGTTCTCGGACTACTACAAGCGCCAGGTTTACCTGTCACCATCCGGCATGTTCACCGCGCCGCAGATGCAGCTGGTGTTGACTGAGATGGGCGCCGATCACGTCATGTGGTCCGAAGACTTTCCTTATGTTCAATCCGGAAATGAAACACGTCAATTTCTTGAACAGGCGGACATTACGGCTGCCCAGCGTGAAGCAATTGGCCACGGCACCGCCGAAACAGTGTTTAACTTAAACTAATCTCACCCGATAAAAAGGAGAAACCATATGACAAAAATTGGTATTATTGGTGCGACGGGTCACGTCGGCCAGGCAATCATGAAGGAAGCGCTTGACCGTGGTCTGCAGGCCACAGCCATCGTGCGCAGTGCAGAAAAAGCAAAAAAGCTGTTCGGCGACCAGGCCGCGATTCTGGCCAAAGACGCCATGGCACTGACGCAGGCCGACTTATCAGATTTTGATATTATTGTTGACGCGTTTGCTTCCGCCAAGCCGTATGAACACGTTGATTTAGCCACCCGCCTGATCAGTTTTTTCCGTGAGGATCAAGCGACTCATTTATTCTTTGTGATCGGTGCCTCAACGCTGCTCAAGCCAGATGGCAGCACACTGCTCACCGACACGATGAAGCGCTTTGCCGGCGAACCATGGCTTGCAGGGATGATTGAGCAAAACCGGGAATTTGAATTTTTGCAGTTAGTCGATGACGTGAACTGGACGGCAATTACACCATCCACTGATTTTACCGATGGGCCGAAAACGACCTATCGCGTGGGTGGCAGCCACATTATCAACAGTGCCGCCGGGGAAAATGAAGTCTCAGTGGCTAACTTTGCCGCGGCCTTGCTTGACGAAAGCGCACAACCCAAGCATACACGGACTCAGTTTTCGGTCGTCGACGCCTAGGAGGGACATCATGATTCCAGACAAAAATGACCAGACCATCATCAAGCAGCTTCACATCGCATCGAACAATGCGCTGCGTGTGCTTGACCGGCGCCTGAAACCGCTGGGGGTAAACAGCAGCCAGTACTTTTTTGTGCTGAAGCTGCACGATGATCCAGGCGTGACGCAGGATCAGTTGGTGCGGGCGGACAGCCGCCATCAAAGCAATGTCAATCGGGAAATCACTCGGTTGGTCGCGCTGGGGCTGGTGGACAAGCGTCAATCGCCAACCGATGGCCGAAGGTTCGAGCTTTGGCTTACCAAGGCGGGTGAGGACTTGTATCCGCAAGTCAAAGCTGCGCTGGATGCGGAGGAAAAGGCGCTTAGTCAGTGCTTGGCCGCAGCAGACGGCCGGGTGAGCCAGCAGGACCTTTTGGCCGTGCTCCACCGCATTGCACAGCTGGATAATCAGTGAATCGATAAAGAAAGCAGGAAAAATATGCCGGCATTGACACTAAATGGGCACACCTACCCGGCGCTACAGATTCCCGAAGGCTACCAGATCATCGTCGAACAGCTGGTCCCACGAAACGGTGAGCAGGTTCACCTGCGGCGGTATCAGCCAGCCGCCTTGCAGCAGGAAGCACTCAATCGGGAACATGTCACCGTCATCTACGGTGACAATGGGTACCTCTATTCTTATAACGCCTTGACACAGCCAATCGCGGGCAAGCTGCCTGATGAGACCCAGGCGTTTGCGATTGCGGAGCGAGTGTGGCAAGAGGTTGATTCCACCTACCGTCAACGGCTTGAGCCGCTTCGCAGTTTGACCGGTCAGACGCGGACGTACATCAATGCAGATGGCCAAACCGTCACTGTGCCGGTGGAATGGGCGAAGTACGTCAACACTGTGGACACTGGCAGCTATGAATGGGTCGGCCTCGCCCCGAACAACGCGGTGATCGAGTTCGAACGCCTGAGTTTCTGGGATTTTTTGGCTAATCGCCAGAAAACAGAAATGTGGAACGGTGATGATTGGATCCTGGCGCGCCGCGGGCTGGGGCCTCAATTGCCGGCGCCGCTGCCAGTGGCCTAGCCGGTTGACCGTCAGAAAAATCACCCAAAACAGTCCAGTCAGCAAAACGGCTGGGCTTTTGCGTATAAACAATCGCCGATAAGTGTCAATTGCTTGGTCAAATTCGGCTGCAGTGCCAAAAACGCGAAATTGTTATTGATTGACAAGTTATAATTGAGCAAACGGGGGAAGCACAAGAGAGTGGTTGGAGGAATTTAAATGGAACACAATAAACGGTAGCTACTTGCTGCCTCGGGGCTGGTATTGGTCATCGTCCTGGCTGGGTGGTACCGTTATGCGCATGACCATCAGGGTGTTTCGACTGGCACCAGCACGACAGCTGCGGTGACCACCCAGAAGCAATTTTACCGTCAGTTCACCAAGCAGTATCCTGCGCTGAAGCCAGCCCTAGACCACGATGCCAAGCCTGACACCTATGTGATCCCGGGGTTGGTGCGAACCGAGTCGCTCAGCACCAGTTCCCGGCACCAAGTGGGGATCAGCAAGACCATGGATCCACAAGGGCTGGCCGTGACGCCCAATTTTGTGGTGATTTCTGCATACAGCCGTGACAATCGCTTTGACTCTGTGCTGTATTTTCTGAACAAACGCACTGGCCGCTTTGTGAAGCAAATCGTCCTGCCCAACGCCTCACACGTCGGCGGGCTTGCCTATGATCCCGTCAGCAAGCGCCTTTGGGTGACGACCGAAACTTTGCAAAACACCGCTTCGCTGTCGGCGTATGACGCAAAAACTTGGCAGCGGGCGAACTTTGCTCGCGGCCATCGCGCCAGCAAGTTTGACCAAGTCGTGTCGTTGAATCGAGTCAAGCGGGCCTCGTTTCTGACCTACCACAACAACGCGCTTTACGTCGGCTTCTTTGACCAAAGTACCCAGGGCAATTTCGTGGCGTTGCCGCTGACGAAGCAGGGCCTGCCCGATACCGCGAACCGGCGCCGAGTAGAGCTTCGCGGAGCCAATCAAGCGGGCAATTACACGACCAGTAAAAAGCTGCAGGGCGTCACGTTCTATCATGGCCAGATCCTGTTTTCGCAGTCGTTCGGGCCTAATTCGTCCAGCATCTTGGCGTTTGACAATGACGGCCAGCGGACTTGGCTTGATTTTGACGGTGATGATACCCTTAAAACGGTCACGCTGCCGCCGTATCTTGAGCAAATTTACGCAGACGGCGAGGATCTTTACGTGTTGTTTGAATCAGGCGCGACGCACTACCGTAAGGCCAAGTTGGGCTTTCACGCCGATCGGGTGGTGAAGCTCGATTTAGGCAGCCTGATGCAGGCCAGCTAAGGGGCTGGCTCTTGAGCAATCGAAGAGCGGCTTTTTGTCCAAAGCATGAAGGCCTCTGTGCCACGATTCAGTTAACGAATCGCATCGCAGAGGCCTTTGTGGACTTGGCCGTTCGATTAAGTAACGCGCCTAAGCTGCTGTGTGTTGCAGTCGCCTTTTTGACGTGGGCTGGTGCCCAGCTTCGGTGGGTTAAGAGAAAATCTGCTTGCTGAAGACGTAATTCAGACCGATCACGACCACCTGGTCAATCACTTTGACAATGATTGGCGAGCCGTGAAGCAGCGTTAGCCCCACGAACAAGATGGCGGTGTCAGCTAGCAGTGAGGCCCCGCGCAGCGTGAAGAAGCTGACGGCTTCTTTCACGACCGTTCTGGGGGTCATGTCGGCAGCGCCAAACACAAGTTTTTTGTTCGCAATGAAAGCAAACAGGACGCTGAGCACCCAGGCGACGATGTTGGCCCAAAACCAGGCGGTCCCCAGGTGAGTCAGGCTGAAAAAAAAGCACGATGTTAATCGCTGTGGTCAGCCCGCCGACGACTAGGTAGCGCAGGGCTTCCCCGTACCGGTCATAAATTGTTGTCACGCGATTATCCATTGATTGACCTCCCGTGAGCATGAAGCAAACTCTTGTAAATGAGGGACGCAGTGTGGGACGCGGTGCCGTTGATCACAAGCGGAAAGGCACTCAGTTGATAATGGGCAGTGCGCACTACATCGACCGCTTGGCTGGTGGTGCACCAGTTGCATACGGTGATTTGGTACCGGCCAGGCTCAAGTGGGTGATGCAGCCGATAGACGGCTCCCGCATCGGTTAAGTGGTAAGTTTGGCCGCTGGCCAGCTTGGTCAGCGTGACCGCCACGACTGAATGCGCATGAATCTGCATGGAAAAGTAATCGGCAGGACCGTTCAGTGTCACGTTCTCGGTCATCGTGGCGTTTGGCCTGAGTCGTTCAGGCTTGGCGTGATACTGCTCGGACAGCTGGCTGTGCTGGGCCGCCACCACCAGCGGTGGCGGGTGCACTGCACCCACCACGTGGCTCAGGCCAAGCACGCTGCTGCAGGTCAGGCCCAACAAAGCCACAGGGCGCCAGGCGAGCCGGTGGACCACTGCTTTTGCTTTCACCGGCTTGGGGATGCTCGCCAAGGTGAACAGCAGTAAGGGCAGAATGATCTGACCGTAGCGGGCCTCGGTTTCCCACAGGAGGGTGTGGAAGGCCAAGTAGCCCAGGGCGGTGACCACAGCCAGCATACTGGCAGCGCCGCGGGCTTGGCGCCACTCGGGCTGCCACGTGAGCAGGCGCAAAATCAAAGTCAGCCACAAGGTGAGCGTGGCCGTGGTATAGCTGATGGCGGTCAGGGCAGCCAGTGTCTGGACGTGCTTTTGATAGACCGCCGGTGCCGACCGGAACCCACCGTTGTACCAGGACTGAATCCCTTGAACATTCAGCAGAATGCCCAATTTGGTGAACCATAGCTTGATCAGTCCCGAACCCCCCAGATGCTTCACGCGCTGTTTCAGCAGCACCAAATCATGATGCTGACGGGCCGCCTGGTCAGAGAGCTTGATTGCGGCGTGGACGTCGTGGGCGGCATACATGCTGTGGCTTTTGGCGTTGGTTCCCATCAGCAGCCAGTTGGTGACGGGAAACGCAAATTCGGTCTTGGGGGTGTAGTGGCTGGCGGCGTCGATAACGCGGGTAGCCGGCACGCTGAGGCCAAAGCCGACCACCACGAGCAGCATCGGCAGCCAGAGCTTCAAAGGCTTGAGGAGGTGCTGGTGGTGCAAAATTAGCGCGACAATGGCAGCCGCTGGTATCAGTACGATCAGGTTTGGTTTGATCAATGCGCCAAGTAACACCGCAACGGTTAGACCAATGCCCGCCCCAATTTGGTGACTGCGTGTTTGTTCTGGCCACCGCCAAAAAATGCGCATGATGATCAGCAGAAGCAGCATCGACGGCAGGTCGGAATAGAAAACCTGCTTGTCACTGCCAAGCAGGCAAGTAAAGTTGTCCAATTGCAGTGACAGAATCGCTCAAAGCCAGCTTACCCTCCCTCAGATATATTCGCCAGCCATGAATTCTGAATCAATTCTGAAACTTTTTTAGAAAAGGGCCCCGACCGTTGCCCACCAGCGACAGTGTTTGTTGCCGCCTAGCTGCTGTTTGGTGGTGGAGAAAACAGTATTCTGGAAGATTGGCAGGAGCGCCTGACGCGCTGACTAACAGGTCTTAGAAGGGGATAAAGTGGAAAATTAAGAGTAGTATGATTCAAGAATATTCTGTTATCATAATCTTAAAAGTATTTTGTTCCCACGAATCGACTATCTGTGTACAAATTTTACATTATGTCCATTCTCTATTAGGAATAGGGAGTTCCTAAATAAGACCAGTTCAAATAATATAAAAACAATTTTTCAAAACTGGTTTAGCCTTGCAATTCTCTAATGCTATACTCATCTCAACCAGGGGGTTGTCAACCCCACTAAGCATCTTCGCTCTGATGGCGCAGTGCAAGAAATGAGGAGGAGTATGATGAAAGCAAGTCCCAAGAGTAACTCTTTAAGAGTTGATACTGATCGGAAAATCCATTATAAGATGTTCAAAGATGGCAAGAAGTGGGTCTTTACGGGCTTGGTAACGACTTTCTTCACAGTTCTGCCATTTGTACAAATCAACACTGTCAAAGCTGACACAACTACGAACCTGGAGCCGACAGCGCAGGTGACGAACTCAGATTCCAGTGCAACGGCGGCGAACGCTTCGAACACAGCCGTTCTTGAGACGCAAGCCGCCACTGCTGCAATCCCGGAGACCACACCGGCGAAAGCACTGCTTGAGATTAAAAATGCCCAGGCAACCACGACTGAAAGTGGTCTGGTCACCGTCATAGGGACGACGACGGCCAATGCACAAGTTACAGCAACTGCTGAAAATGGCATTACCCGAACGGTGACCGCCGATGCAAACGGTTATTTTAGTGTTGCGCTAAATGGCACATCCACTGTTATTTTGAAAGCCTCGTTGGATGGGCATTCAAGCGAGCCGGCCGCTGTGGTAGTTCCAAAAGCGAAGACGACAGCTGAACAGGAAACAGCGACGCCCACATCGGCGGTTGCTTCGAGAGCAGCATTAGCCGAGGTTGCAGACAATTCCCAAGCTGAAAACACTCAGTCGGCGGGCAACGCAATTCGCTTAGTCGATCCTAGCGATGACGAGATTGCGGCTGCTAAGGCATCCGCAACCGACTCATTCAACAAGACGGGTCTTCCACAGACTATTCAAGTGCTCATGGCTGACACCGATTCTTCTCAGGTGGAAGAGGTTTATAACAAGAGTTTCTTGCAGACACTCCAGCTGACTAAATCAGATGCATACACCAGTGTCGATGGTCAAATCATAGTTAAAGCCGGTGTCCGGGAAGTCAAGGATGGGGACACAACCAAGAAATATCTTGCTTACGATCAGCCAATTACAGTGACATTCGATCATTTCTCAAATTTGGGTTCGTTCAATAACATGAAAGAGGATACCGACGGCGATGACATTAATTGGCTCGATCCCTCGACGATTTTAGGAGCTATTACTCCCTGGATTATTCATAGAATTTCAAAAAAGCAGCGCAATCCCACGATTCACACGGGACTGCGCTGCTTTGGTGTT
>NZ_BOLT01000029.1:0-27372 GCF_016861805.1 Lacticaseibacillus sp. 53-4 | reverse complement strand
AGTACTAACAAGAATAGGTCTTCATGGCCTTTTTGGTCTAGTCGTCAGGGTGTTGCACTTGAATTGTAAACTGGGGTCAAACTAATGCCTCTCCAGAGTGGAACCTGGCTTTCGTTCCCATCATTATAGTCACATTTCAAAGAATCAAAGCTCTTTCAACTGCGAAGTGGCTACCGAATAAACATTTGGCTAAAGCCAAAGACAAAACAGGTAATACCGCTAAGCGTTAACAGAACCCCAATTGCAAAACTCAGCCAGAGTGCGAAAGGCATGAATCCATTGTTAGTGGTCAACTTCCCGGTTTTTAGCTGATTGAAGGTCTTTCTCGTTCCGATGATCTCCCAGAGCCCAACACCAAGCATTGCAATTCCCATGAGCAGTACAATCATAATAATCTCTCCTTCTCGCGGATTACCTGGGGGGCAGCCCTCACTAATCCTAGCTAAGAATAAGTACCAGAAGGTACTGAGCTGGTGCGCCTGGTTCCTGTTCTCGACCTCATTCTAGTCAAACTTAAGCAAGAATTAAAGCCCTTTCATTTGCTGCACTAACTATCTTAAGTTCTTTGTCTTGCCTAAGATAGCAGTCCACCACGGGTCTTATTCAGAGCCTAGCCGAGATAACCAGTTCGCTCACACTCCTACTGGAACACCTATTTACCCGAATCAGTTGGGAATCGGTTTTTGGTTTACCCCCCCCTCTATAAGAGGCGTATGATAAGCGTGTAAGCGATTTCTGTAAGACTCTGCCTCGAGTTCTTTTTTAGCTAGCCGCCCAAGGAGGATTTTATTATGAAGCAAGTGAAAGAGGCTTTAAGCAGACCACCCCTTCTAGCATTTCCAGAAAGGGATGCCCTGACTGTGCTTAACGGTCGAATGTTGATTGGTACACAACTCGTTAATGGTGAAGTGACCTTGCCTGCCAACGGCACTTTTGATCGATTGATTCATGCGGCCAAGCGCCACGAAACCATTGCAACTGTATCTGACAACCAGTTAATCCTTAGTGAGAAGAAAGCGCCAAAGCTAACTCTTGAACCCACGGCGGTAGACGTTTTTATCGCCAAGGTCAACGCACAAGAATTTAGTCTCATGTCTTCCGGCCCAACTTACATCAGCGTTCTTCACTTAGTCGATCAGAATTTTGACTTTTACTTGAGCTTTGCGCGTGGGCAAGCCGCAAAATACCTGATTGAACATCCACAGGGGCTCCCCGTCAATGATGTCATGGGATTAAAGCACATTGATACCGGAAAAACAGTCTTGGATTTTGACCAAGCAATTACCTCGTATGGCTATGATAAATTAGTCGCTGGAACCGAGTTAGCTTTTCTCGACTATAAGGAACCTGCCGCTACCAGCCGGATACGCTCGATTTATCCGTGAAGTCCCGGCTCATACAAACGCTAAAGAGTATCTGGACTTCTGACGCCATGCCAACAAAAGGCCTGGCCCCATCGAGAAATCTCCAAAGATAAGAGATATCCCTTAAACCTAGTTGTATAGAAATGCCCTAATTGCAACGTGCTATAGAATATAGACGTCCGTAATTTGAGCACGTAGGAAAGGGCCTAATATTATGCATATTGGGGTTATATTATTTGGTGTTATCCTAATCATTATTTCCGTTCTTGAGTTTGTTGAAACCAGAAGAATGGTTCACAGACTTCAAACGGAAGGCGGTAAAGACACTTCGTCTTTTATTGGCTATGCCCTTTGGTCTGCAGTCGTCGTGGGAATATTCCTCGCCATTACTGGCGTCGCGGTAATCGTCCTATTCCATTAGCTCACAACCACAATCGTGTCGGGGCTATAACCATTTTGGTGTGGACTTTTGGTGCTGATACTGATCCCGCCAGAGATCCTTGATTCCTTTCTGGATTTTTTGAACGTGAGTCGCAAACACGCGTACTGAGCTGAAACTAAACCTCAGGGCGCGTGCCTTTTTTATCGGACTGTCACTTAGGGGCATTTTTCGCTCAAAGTGACCGTCCGTTTTTTTAATTTTCTGTCATTTATAGTTGACACCAGCAGAATCAGGAAGTACATTATACGTGACAGAAAGTCAATTATAAATGACAGGAGGCGAGTCCTTGAATCGAGTGCGGCAGTACCGCCAGCTGCAAGGCCTTTCGCAGTTGGCATTGGCGCAAAAAATCGACGTGGCGCGCCAAACCATTAATCTCATCGAAAACAACAAATACAATCCGTCACTGGACCTGTGCTTAAAACTCGCCTGGGCCCTCAAAACGGACTTGAACACCCTGTTCTGGGAGGAGGAATTGAAATGAAAAAATCGTGGATGGACCGTTTCGTGATTTACTGCTGGGGCATCACTCAACCGTATGATGAACACGCACGTGCAGAAGTCGGCCACATTTCAACCGTTGCGTTGCTTCTGCTGATCATCTCAGAGTTCCTTGTGTTGATGATTCAGGCCATCTTTAACATTGGTTGGCTGAACGTCGTCGCGCTGGTCATCCTTCTGATTGCCATGGTTTGGGTGAGTGTTGCAATCAGGAAGGCCGGGCTCACAGCGATTGAAACGACCCAGGCAAACCTGCCACACACCCTCCACCAGATAAAGCGAGACGCCGTCAAGTACGGGATCAGCTTCGGTTTAATCGTTGCTAGCATGATGGTTCTCATCGACGCGACCGAAGGGGATTCGGTGAAATGGGTGTTCGCCCTAGCGATGGGCGCAGTGGGTGGCATCTTTTTCGGCCTGGGGACCTATCAAAACGAAAAGAAGCAGATGCGCGTCTTACCAGAAAATGAATGATAATATATAGCCAAAACGGACCAACCTGGCTGGACAAGCAACTTGTCTCGCTGAGTCGGCCCATTTTGATTGGAAGGTAGTTTGCGCCGTTGCGACGATATAGTTCAAGCACGCGCTCAGTCGTAGCCGTAAACTGAGACATCATTTTGAAGAGGGTCACTCCCCTTTTTGCGCAATGCTAAGTTTCTGATGCAGCGCCTGCAGCTCAGCAGGATCAGCGTCTGGGTCCGCGAGCAATTTGTCATAAGCAAACCTCAGTGCTGAAATATCCTGAGTTCTTGGGCTGGTTTGCAAGACCGGATCAACCAGCTGTTGGTGCACAAAATTCAAACTGCGGGTCGCCACGGCTTCGCGAAATACTTGGTCGTGACTGACAAACAGGATGCTGCCAGGATAATTCTGCAGGAACACGGTCAAAGCCTGCAACGCAGGAAGATCCAGGAAATTGGTTGGCTCATCAAGGATCAGACAATTACTTGCGCTCACCAGTATCGTTAAGAGCTGCAGCTTAACACGCTCGCCGCCGCTCAACTCGCGGACTAACCGATCGTAGAAGCGCGCGGGCAGCCCGAACGCGCCCATGACCTGGCGAGTGCGGCTCATCGTCAAAGTCGTGGCTGCTGCCATGGTTTGGTCAACCGTGCGCGTTGTCTCGAGCTGCAACAGATCCTGATGGAAATAGCCGATTCGCGTGTGGTCAGCGATTCGGACCCCGCCCTGCCGCTTCACAATCGCCTCTAGCAGCGTGGTTTTGCCCACCCCGTTCGCACCAGTCACGGCTAACCGCTCGCCTGGTCGCAGGTCAAAGGTGGCGTGACGCAGCAGCGTGCTGCTCCCACGCGCCAGTGTCAGGTCGGCCACTCGCAAAACATACTTGCCCACCAGTGGCGGTAGTTCGCTGGCAACTAGCTTAACCATTCTGACCTGCGTTGGCTTCGCCGTCTTCAACTGCCGCTCCGCCCGGACCGCCATGGCTTTAGCACTGCGCTCGAGTTTGGCCGCATTCAACTCACGGGCACTTTTGGTATCTTGGCGTTCGTTGTTTCCCATGCGCCGGCTGCCCTTGCGCACTCGCACGGCCTTTTCTTTCCGCTTCTGCGCCGCCAAGGCCAGTTCGTGTTGAACCCGCTGCTCATGCCGATACGCCTTCTTCGCCTCATTTTCAGCCTCACTGCGCGCTTTTTCATATGCCGTGAAATTGCCCGTAAAGCTTTGAAAACGGTGGTCTCGGACCGCCCAAATCTCCTGCACAACATCGTCCAACAAAGCCCGGTCGTGGGAAATCAGCAGCAGCGTTCCCTGGAAATGGATCAGTTGCTGCCGCAGCCAACTCTGATGGCCTTCATCCAAATTTGCCGACGGTTCGTCCAAAATCAGAATGGCTGGATTTGCGGCCAGTGCACTGCGAATCAGGGCAATGACTTTCTGACCCCCTGATTTGTCGGCGCTTGGCGGCAGTTGTGGGACCAACAAAACGTTGCGGTTCCCGCTAATCTGGCCAGTATAGGCCTGGTCTTGACCGGAAATCATACGCGCTAAAGTGGTTTTCCCAGCACCATTAGCACCGATAATGCCGATGCGCGCGCCAGCATTGGCGCGCAGTCGAGTGGTTTTAAATAATACTGTCCCCTCAATTTCTTTTGTGACCTCATTAATCAATAATGTCATGAAAATTCCCCCTTGGGTGGGGATCGCTGGCCACGGCCAGTGCACACAAAAACGCCGATGACTAGTCCAGTCACCGACGCTGAATTTGGCTCACTCAGCGCAACGCTTCGATCCCCACCGTTGACGCACTGACCCCTTGAAGCGGTCAGTAGTTAACAATGGAAGATTGATTAGTTGCGCATTGTTTGTAAGCCCTCGTACTTTCTTAAGATGGACTCAGAATATCACGATGAAGCGGTCAATACAACTGTTGCCTGTGCTCGGTTCCAACCCTCGACTCTATATTTCTGCGGCGTTACTTGTGGCCTACCCAAGGTCGTCGATGGCAACATTCGTGCTGACATTGCCATCAGTTACTCGAATAATATCATCGGCCCTTTCCAGTAATCTCCGTGAGTAATTATGAGTGATGTACATAAACCCAATATTTAACTCAAACAGTAAATCCTCCAGATCTGCGGCACTCCTGCGGTCAAGGCCACTCGACAGCTCATCAAAGATATAGAACTGTTTCTTCATGATTAAGTTTCTTGCCAATCCGATCCGCTGTCGTTCACCACCTGATAATAGCGTCCCGTTGGTGCTGACATCCTGATTCAACAATTCGGATGCTTCGGCTTTCGCGTTGGCAAGACCGACATCAATTAGTGTCTTCTGAATCTCATCCTCAGAAAAGTCGTGCGAGAACATGGTGACATTCTCCCGAATTGTCCCATTGAATATATAAGTGTGCTGTTCCTGAAATCCGATATATTTGTGGGCAAGCCGCACGAAGTCAGGGTCGTGGCTTCCAAATATCGAGATTTTGCCTTTGACTTCAGCTTGATAACCGAATAAAACATTGACCAGAGTACTTTTCCCAGCCCCACTCTCGCCCACAATAATCGTTCTATCGTTCTTGGGAACAGCCAAGTTGACGTGATTCAACAGCACCTTGCCTGCGTTTAGTACCGAGACGTTTTGATAAGAAATTGCGTTCTTAACACCTGGGGCGTCTATCCCAATAGCTCCTTCTGTTGGCTCGTCTGTCTCACCTGACAAGCCGACACCGGCAGTGTTCAGCATCCCGCGATACTCATCATATGCGCGTATGCCACCCAAAAATTCAGGAATGATATTGCTTAAGGATTCAATGGGGAAAGAAATCGACACCGCCAGCTGCGTGAAAGCCAGAAAAGCACTAAAGGTCAGCCGATTATGTATGATCAAATAGCCGCCAATGACCCATGTGCCAAGATAGACAACATCACCGAGAAACTGAGAGATTGAGCTCACGATTTTCTTAACTAACAGGTCGCTATTTTCCGACTTCAACAGCGTATTTAAACTCTCTGTATGTAAGCCGGCAAAGATTTTCTCCCTGCCCAGGTTCTTAATCGTTGAGATCCCGTTCAGCCAATTCGTAATCTTGTCCGTGTATAAGCCGAGATTCTTGAGTACGGGCGTTTTTACGCGCCGCAGCGGGCCGCGCACCAGAACGGGCAATAGCACTGCCGGTATCTCTAAGATCAGTACAAAAAAAGTCAGCTGAACATTGATTACCAAAGCATAGCAAATAGAAAAAATAAACTGAAGTGCCAACGAATACATGTCTAGCGCCGACTTAATGTAGCTCTCCTGAACAATATCGACAGTCGAGGTCAACATCGCAATCCGAGAATTGTTTTCGTGGTTGGTATATTTGGATAGGTTTTCCCCAAGAAATGTTTGAAAAGTAGAATCTCTTAGAATCGAGACAGAAGTGTTAATCACTCGCCCCTTTAAATATCCTCCCAAGAAGTTCACTAGAGCCGTCACTATCGAGAATGAGGCCGCAAACGCCACAACTAGTGTGAATGAAATTTTTAAATTACCCTGTGCCACTTCGCTCAACACTTGAATCACCCAAGCATAGGAAACTGTCACAGTCGCGTGAATCATAGTAAATACAACGAACATTACCACAAGTAACGGTCGCTTTCTAAATAGCGCTTTAATCATTACGTCTTCCTCGATTCTGTTTTTGGTTTCCTACTGTGCTGATAAGACCGGTAGAGGTTCCTTATTCCGTTTTCAACACAGAGATTCCAAAAGAGGGCTCCCACCGAATCCCTTTTTCATCTCATCGGGATCACGTAGGCAAGCCTTAGACTGCAGTATCAGAAATAAATGTATTGGGTTACCCATGCAAGACCGGTTTTATGGCACAGAAAAACTCTGGACTGCAGAACATGACCAATTGTCATCCGCAGTGCCGATGGCCTTTTTCCGACAATATGGGAACCCGCTTCAAATATTGGTTCGAAATGATGCAACCGTTATGGCATGACTGCTCCTCCATAAAAGAAAAGACACCCTTGAAAAAGGCTGTCTTTCACGGCCGAGCATTGTGTCAGCACTTAATCAAAGCGCCGGTTGCACAATGCTTTTCCTTTCGATTAAAGCCAATATCCTGTCATTCTTTTGTCTGAGTACTGCTCAAGGAACGTCGACCTTTTCGCTTAATGCCTTCATCGTTTGACCTGATTTCGCGTTATTGAACTTAGCCTGACTGCTCGGCTCTTGTTTTTGATTTTGGATACTATTAGAATAGTATCACGTTATATTAGAAAATGCATCAAAAATCTTATCCATTTCTAATTATTGTTGGGTAACTCAGATCAGAACTGCGAATACAGAAAAATTGGATTAGTCGGCGGGTCCGCCTTCAGTGAGCTCAGGATATCGTTAAAGTCATTGGCCCACTGACTGAGTCCCAACTCCGAAAACTGCTGAATGACGTGTTCGCAAGTCGCGATGCCAGTTTCTCGTTTACCCAGTTTGATTTGGACCCAGCCGTTGAAGAATTCGATGGCAAAGACCTGATTGGCGTTGCGTTTTTCCACCGAATTCATCATCTTCATCACTTGCACCGCGGCATCCATCTCCTCTCGGGCCATCAGGCTGGTCAACGCGGCGACTGCCAGTTGCAGATCAATTTGTTCATAACTGGGACTGCGCTTGAGGACGCGGCTTCGTTTCAGCGCGATTCGCAATAGCCGCACCATCATTTCCGAACCCAACGCCGGCGTAAACGCAATGAATAGATAACATTCATAAACGCCCCAGTTATCGACCTGCTGAAGGTAGTGGGTAATTGGTGCCTGAGCCCGGGCCAGGGTTTTGCTATCGATCGGCTTCTGCAAAATCGCGTTCATTGTCTGGTAAAACAGCCAGATGAAGTGATTTTTGCGCGTCGGCTTACTGCGGTATGCGGCTTCAGCACTGGCAATATGGCGATCTAGCTCTGCCCCTACTGAGACATGACTGATATCGAAGAAAAACGCCATAAAGGGAATGTTAGCCTGCATGCGAGCCAATGGATAATCTTCTCTCTCATCCGGATCCATTGTTGCCTCACGCATCCCCAGCAGAAACTCTTCAATCGCCACATTCAGCGCATTCAGCAGCGCGGTGAACCGGCTGACCGTGATGTCACTTTGCCCGCGCTCAAAACGCGAAATAAAACCTTCTGTCAGCCCAGTATCCGCCGCCAGCTCGGCCAAAGTTACGTTCTTGCTTTGCCGCAGCTCCCGAAAATACGGCCCGTATTTTTGCATGCGCTCAGCTCCTCTTGCATATATGCATATTCTGACCGGGACGACCTCGCCTGTCAACTATGCTTGGGCCATCAGAAAAGAGGTCATCATTATGAAAGAATATCTTGCCAATCGTCAGTTCCGTGCGCTGGCGAATTCCGATTTTCTCAGCGCCATCGGCTCCGTTCTATTCAACCTAGTCTTCCTGATCTACGCACAGACGCTGCCGTTCAAAACGCTGGCCCTGTCGCTGGTGTCGATCATCAACCTGCTGCCAACGCTGTTCATGATCCTGAACGGGTACTGGGCGGATCACACCGACCCGCGCCGCCGCTTCAAGCTGGTGGTCGGACTGCGCGTCGTGCAAGGCCTGCTGTACGTTGGGCTAGCCTTCCTGATCCGCCAGCCAAGCACTCTGCTCATCTTCGGACTCCTACTGGCCATCAACTTCAGCTCCGACCTGATTGCGGACTTCACCTCCGGCCTGCTGCTGCATTACGAGAAAACGTTCATCAAGCAGGACGCGTACGCCAGCGCCATGGGCTTCAGCAGCGGTATTCGCAACGTGATCTCCATGGTCTTCCAAGCGTTCGGCGCGAGCCTGATTCTCGTCTTGCACAACAACTTCGCCCTGTTCGGCTTGATCAACGCAATCAGCTTCGTGCTGGCCGGCGTCGTGCTGTGGCATGACCGCCACGCCTTTACCCAGGCGGATACCAACGAGCACGCCAAAAAGGTGCAGGCCCCAGCTGCACCTGCCGAAAACGTCAAGACCGGGATCTTCCGCGCCTTCGCCTTGCTTTACGAAGAGAAACCGATCTTCGCCATGGTTTTCCTGGCGATGGGTGTGAACACCCTTGGCACCTCAATGGACGGCCTCACTTCAGTCCTTCTGGCGAATACCAAAGCGCTTTGGCTCGGCACGTTTGGGACGACCGTGGCTGCGGTCAACATCGTGGGGGCACTGTCGATCACCTTGGCGGCACTGTTCATGCACGACGGCTTACAGCGTGTTCCGCTGGCCGCCTTGACCGGCATCACGATGGGGTCGCTTGTTGTGTTTGCCATCAACATGGTGTGGTGGCAGCAGCCGGCAGTTATGCTGGCGAGCATGATCGTCGCAAGTTATCCCATCGGCAAGATCAACCCGCGCCTGCAAAGTATGATTATGGGTAAGATTGACGACCAGCACTTGGCCGCGACCTCCTCTGTGATCGATACGGCTTCTTTAGTCGGCGCACCGCTGGGTACCGTGCTTTTCCTTGGCATCGCCAACCTCAGCTCACCCCAAACCGCCTGGATCGTCTTTGGCGGCTGCGCGGCACTCATGGTCATTGCCGCTATACTGTGCGCCATCAAATGGCCGGACAACGAGCCAGTGGCAGCCTAGCTCGGATGCTTTCTGTCTGAGCCTCATCATTCCTCGTGGCAGACTGAATTGGTGCTATGCTGATGATATATATGCTATCATTGGGACGTGAACTAGCCTGAGTTCGGATCATTCACAAGTCCGAATGACCATTATTTGTCCGTGGCCTACTATCGTGTCTTGCCAAAAAGGAACGAACCAGACGTAATCGGACTGAATTCGAGAGTGAGGAAACCATTGGCCGCAAAAACTACCGAAATTAATGACATGATCAACAAAGACCTCAAAGATCCAGAATTCAAAGCGGAATATGAAAAGCAGATGGCGTCACTGGAAAGCGCCGCTGCGATTATGCAGGCCCGTGAGGCTGCGGGCGTCACACAGCGTGAACTGGCGCAGCGCTCCGGCGTCCCACAAGCCACCATCGCCCGTATCGAACGAGGGGCCAACACTAGCGTTGCAACGATGACTAAAATCGCTGTGGCGCTGGGAAAAACAGTAAAAATCGAGATTGTTTAAAACAACCCTCTAGTCATTTCAGTTAATAACAAGAAGGGTATCACTACAAGGAATCCAGCAAAAGTTGTCGTTTGGTCTGCTGCCTATGAAGAAGCTGCAGGCCTATTTTTTACCGTCGGTCCAGAACCATCGCATTGCCGTATTGAGCGCCCACTGATTTAAACCCGAACTGCTGATAAAAGGATCGCGCCTGCGCCGTCGGTTCGGCGATCAACACTACCTGGCCAACGTTGGGAAACCGACCCAGCATTTGCTTAACCAGCGCAGTACCGATGCCCTGATGCTGACGAGCGGGCAGCACCAGCAGATCCTGGAGATACAGAACCGTCTCGCCATCTGAGACACTGCGTGCGAGCCCCACTACTTGCTCCCCTTCGAGCGCGGCTAAACTGGTCGCTTGCCGGATTGCGCGTTCTGTTTTCGCCCAATCATCGAGGTAGCGAGTCCAACCATTTTGGTCATACAACGGTTTGAAGTCGACTTTTTCCGGTGAAACCTGCCAGTGATAAGTAATCATGCTCATGCCTCCGTCTGCGGCCGCAGGGTAACACCGCCACACTTTTAAATCCAGTGTGCCCTACCGATTCCAATCAATCAATGGCATGTTAACTCTACCTGCTACCCGCCTCAAATTCACAAACACGGCGTTTTTCTCAAAGGCTGTGTTGGCTCTGTCGCTAGTATTCTCGGTGTTGCTGGAACGTAGGCGGCCACTGCATAGGCTGACGAGTTTGATTAGTTGGCCTGATGAACCACGTACACCCGGATAGTCATTCTGAACATTATTGCCGCTTCTGGCCCATATGCGCTTTTTGTTGACACTTCCAAACCCAAGTTATATGCTTAGCCCATCAAAAATAAAATCTTCACAAGGAGGCAACCCATGATGACAAACTTTAAGACGGTAACATCGCAAAGTTTAATCGTGTCGCGTCGGCTGACGCGTAGCCTCCCTGGGGACAAGCTCTAACCATTAGTTTTCGCCTCTAGAGGACCTTGCAGCAAGCCGACTCGTGTTGGCTTGCTTTTTTGTGCCAAGATTCTTTGGAGGCTTTCATTTGATAAAAACTGATTCAACTGTTCTTCGTGGGCAGGTCTCGTTTCAGGCCCAGGACCGTTTTGACCTACTTGCTGACGGTGAGACACTGCCGGCAACGCTCAGCGGCAATTTTCGCCGCACGCTTAAGCAGCAACACACCCAACTGGTGGTCGGCGACTGGGTGAGCGGCACGCTGCAAGCCGGCAGCATGCGCATCACAGCGATGCAGCCGCGCACCAGCCTGCTGGCCCGTAGCACGTCGAGCCGTTTTCGCGAGTCCGGCGGCCAGGCCATCGCCGCGAATCTGACCACAGTCGTGATCGTCACCAGCGCCAACCACGACTTCAACCTCGAACGCTTGCGCCGCTACCACGCAATTGCCACGGTCAGCCGCGCCCAGCCGGCATTTTTGATCACAAAAACGGATCTCATAAGCGACGCTGCCTTGGCCAAACTGAACGACCAGCTCACCGCGACCTTCCCAGGAACCTCGGTGTACACGCTCGGCGCTGATCAGGAACCGGCCGTGAAGCTGGCGGAGCTGCTTCAACCCGACGCGTGCCTAGCACTCATCGGTTCGTCCGGCGTCGGTAAGTCCACCCTGGTCGGCAAGCTGACCGGCGAGGCCCTGTTCACCAAAACCATCCGGCAAGATGACGCTCACGGCCGCCACGCGACGACCAATCGCCGCCTGTTCGTCCTGCGCACCGGGACGCGGCTCATTGATACCCCGGGCATGCGGGCGGTGGGCGTGGCCGCGGCCAGTGCCGGGTTTGCCGCGCAGTTCGCGCCGCTCGAGGCCCTCGCGGCCAACTGCAAGTTCCGCAACTGCCGCCACGTCAGCGAGCCGGGCTGCGCGGTCAAGGCCGCGGTGCAGGCGGGCACACTGCCTGAGGCCACTTACCAGGCCTACCTGAAGTATCAAGCAAAGGCGGCGCGTTAATATGCGCCTCAACCAATATTTTCTACGCCACTGGCGCATGGGGCTGCTGGTCTCGGCCCTCCTGGTTGCCGGCACGGTCCTCAACACGGCCTACACCATCACACTGGGAAACATTCTCACGGCGCTGGGCCGCCGCTCGGCATCGGACACGCTGATGTGGCTCGTGTCGACTGCCATCGTCCTGGCCCTCTTTTCGCTGCAGCATTACCTTGAGCCCGTGGCCGAAATGGCGGTCAATGAGGCGATGGGCCTGAGCGTGCGCCGCGACATCACCGCCCGGCTGGCGCACACCAGCGCTGAGCAGTTCCATCAGCAGCCCGTCCCCGAATATGTGTCGTGGCTGACCAACGACCTTTCGACCATTAACGATTACGGGTTCGAGAATACCTGGATGGCGGCGGGGCAGGCGTTGCAGGTCGTCATCGGCGGGGCGGCGCTGCTGCACTACAATTGGTCGCTCACTGTTCTGGTGTTCGCGCTGAGTCTGCTGATGCTGCTGGTTCCCCGCTTCTTCACGAAAAAAATGAACGCCGCCAATGCCGCCGTCTCAACGGCAAACGGCCAGCTGACCACGGTGGCGACGGATCTGCTCAACGGCTTCGGCCAGCTGCTGATGCTGAACCAGACGCCGCGGCTAACGACCGGCGTGCAGCAAGCCGGCAAAAGGCGCGCCGAAAAACGCGTCGCCTACGCCAAGGCCAGCAATCTGTTTTACTCGGTGAACCAAGGCGCCGTTTCGGCCTGCATGCTGGCGGTGCTTGGCCTAACTGGCTACCTCTACCTGCAGGGCAAAGTGCCGCTGGGGGTGTTCTCCACCAGCGAATCCCTGGCCGGCGCGATTTTTAGCTCAGTCATGGGCTTGACTGAAAACCTGGCGGAGCACCAAACCGTGCAGCCGCTTTTGGACAAGTACCAGGCTGTGCCGACCACCGACGACACGGCTGGCCAACCCGTTGCGCCGCTGCACCAAGCCTTAACCCTCGACCGTGTCGGCTTCCGCTACCCAGATGCGGGCCAGCCGACGCTGGCAGACGTCAGCTACGTTTTCCGCGCCGGTGGTCACTACGCAATCACGGGGCCCAGCGGCATCGGCAAGTCCACCCTGCTCAAGCTGATTGACGGCAGCCTCACCCCCACCGATGGCCGAATCGCGTTTGATGGCCAGGTGCTGATGACGATTGCGCCGCGGTCCCTGCACGAACAAATCGCCGTGGTCGACCAGCAGCCGCTGCTGTTTAACACCACGCTGAGAGACAACCTGTTGCTCGGTCAGCAAGCCACCGCCAGCCAAATCACGGCCGTGCTCGACCAGGTCGGCCTGGCCGCCTTTGTTGCCACCCTGCCAGAAGGACTGGATACCAAGATCGATTTTGCCAGTGCCAATCTTTCCGGTGGCCAGAAGCAGCGCGTGGCGATTGCCCGGGCGCTGCTGGCCAACCGCTCAGTCCTGCTGCTCGACGAGGCCACCGCGAGCCTTGACCCCGCTTCCGCCGCGGCCATCGACGAACTGACCCTCAGTCTGCCGCTGACCGTCATCAGCGTCACGCATCACCTGACCGCGGCGACGGCCAAGCGGCTAGACGGAATTTTAAAGCTGGGCTCACCGTCAGCTTAATCAGGTATAATAAAAATATTAATTTGGCCGGCTCAAGCGGTCAGCCACCAGTCAGGAGATACTTATGAAAATCAGGCCCTACCAACCCGCCGATGAACGAGCCTACCTCAACACCGTCGCGCTGGCCTACATGCACTCCCAGTTCCGCGATCAAATCAGCGACCAGCGCGATGCGTTCGGCGAGGCGGACGGCTACCGCACTGTGATTTCGCTTGTTGCGACCATGGACGGTCTCGTCGTCGGTGCCATCGACGCTGGCGTCTTCAACGACGACCGCGTCAAGCACGATCTCTACGTGCAGCATCAAGGCCGCGGCAGCTACATCGAGGTGTTTGCCGTGAGTCCCTCCGCGCAAGGGCAAGGCATCGGACGGGCGCTGCTCAAGGCGGGCCTGGCCAAGCTGAAAACCGCCGGCGCCGATTTTGTCGAGATCTTCACCCGCAGCGATGCAGTCGCCAACGGCCTGTACCAAAGCCTCGGGGCCCGGGAAATCGCACATAACTGGCGGGCGCTGGCCACGCCGAAAAGCTACCAGGCCCCAAAGGCCAAATGGGCGCTGGACGAGGGCACCCAGGAGCTGGTCCTCACGGC
Source organism: Lacticaseibacillus sp. 53-4 (assembly GCF_016861805.1). Classification (NCBI taxonomy): domain Bacteria; kingdom Bacillati; phylum Bacillota; class Bacilli; order Lactobacillales; family Lactobacillaceae; genus Lacticaseibacillus; species Lacticaseibacillus sp. 53-4. Next base: position 13,290 of record NZ_BOLT01000029.1, on the reverse strand, counting down.
AGCGGCCGGGCGCGTCGAAGCCTTGCCGCAGTATCCGCAGTGGGTCACCTTTTTCACCGAGGCGGCCATGGCCGACTACACTATCGCCGAATCGTATCGCGAACGCACCTACTTGCTAAAGTTGTAAACCGAAAGAAGGCACCATGATGCATATCACTCAAACGCCAACGCTGACCAAGGCCCAAACCGCGGCGGCCAAAGCCTTGATCAAGGCGACACAGGCCGCGGACGGCACGCACCGTGATCCGTACCTCGAGAACGACTTTAACTTTGATCAGACCATGCCAGCCTTTTTCCTCGCCGAAGCCGCGGGGCAACCGATCGGCCTGCTGACGCTGTACGCCGATGACGCGCCAGGGCCAGACGGCGTGGTGGACGTCAGCATCCACGTGCTGCCGGACTACCGCAGGCAAGGCGTGGCGACCGCGCTGTGGCGGGCGGCAAGAAAAGTACTGCAGACCGCTGGCTGTCAAAAATGTGAATATGCGACCGAAGCCGCTTTTCTGACCAGTCATCCCCAATTCCTTGAGCAGACGCAACTAGTTAAAGATCCCACCAGTGAAATTGGCCTGATAGCGCCTGCCGGCAGCGGCAAAGCCACCGATGATGTGCTCACAGTCGTCCCGCTAACCAGCAGCGACATTGAGACCCTCCTACCGCTGTATATGGAGGCCTTCGCAGACGAATCCGGGACTGACGAAGACCAGGCGCGACGCTACCTTGAAGTCGCCCGAACTGACGCGGCGGTCGCCTCGTTCGTCTGCCACTACCAAGGCCAGCCCATCGGCTACTGTGCGGTAGATCTGGACGACTACGACTACTTTTACGGGCTGTTTATTGCCAAAGACTACCGCAACCAGGGGTTTGGCAGCCGCTTCATCCAACTGATGATGGGCCAGCTTTCGGCCACACGCCACAAAGACTTCCGCCTCGACGTCGACAGCGACAATCCCGCCGCCTACCACGTTTACCGCAAGGCAGGATTCAAGCCGCTGACCGAGTCCTTTTACCTCAGTGCGCCGACCGGCCGCTGGGCGCTCAAGGATTAATCCCCAACATTGCCCGAATTGTTAGTGATGCCCTTTTGGAGGAACGAGATGCCAAAACACCATTTTAAACCCGCCAAGATTCCGCTTGGCTGCAGCGGCCTCGCGATTCCCGTCTTTGCCATTCTCGCCTTACCAACAATCGTTCCCTAGCAAGTCTTCCCCATTGCGGACGCCTCTGCTGAAAAAGACTTGATGACGTGGCAGTTGTTTCCAAGGCTTGGCACCTTTTTCTTCGTGATGTTCATTCTTTCAGTGGTCGTGTTTTCGTTAGGCCTCCTGTTGCGCCGCGCGATACTGGGAAAGGTGATCGGCGCACTTGCGCTCCTATTAGCGCTGGGCGTCAGCGGCCTGGCGTATCAGCATCTAACCCAGTTCAGCGGTGAGGTCACTGCGCTTAACCTCTCCGGTAACCCTCGCGACAGAGTAATCGATGTTCAAATCACAACTGGCTACTTTAAGGGTAAACACCTGCTGTTGGACGACCCTACCTGGGATGAGTTGAGCCGGGTTGGTCTTCATTCGAAGGTCACCGTGCGCACCTGGGTCGTGCTCCCAGTCGCTTACAACTCTGACATTAAGGCCATCTCGATTCGCCCTCAGCACTAACGTAACTCAGCGTATTGCTTGGCCATCAAGGTATGCTGTGCCAGCCCAGCTGTTTCTTATAGCGGCTAAAGGCCTGATTGGCTAGCATCAACCAGCGACAACTTATATCAAAATCGCCAGCCTCCATTTTCGGAGACTGGCGATTGTTTTAGAGGCAGAAATTTGTTCGAAGCCATGCTTAGATTAAGAAAATTAGCTCATGGGGGCCAACGTGCGCGCCGGCGTCAACTGATAATGCAGCACATGATCTGCCTGCAGCTGCGCGTCGTCGAAGTGGTGCGCGGCCTCAATGATCGTGTTCGGCAGATGATAAATCAAGTTGCGGATCTGCTGAGCGTTTTGGTCGTCCAGTCCGGCCGTAATTTCGTCCAGCAGCATGACCGGGCGCTTCCGCAGCAGGCCTCGCGCAAGCGTCATGCGTTGAAGCTGGCCGCCAGAAATGCTGGCCTGATCAGGCGCGATGACGCGGTCAAGCGGCTCATCCCCGAGCTCTGTGGTCAGACCCACTTGGCTCAACGCAGCCAGCAGCGCGTCATCGGTAAACGTTTGACCCAGCGTCAGATTTTCTCGCACGGTGCCAGCGAAGACCCACGGCGTCTGGTTGATGTACGTCGTTTTCGCCGGCGCTGGCGCTTCACCATCCACTAGGACGCGCCCGTTCGTGGGCTGCTGCCAGCCGCCAAGCACGCGCAGCAGCGTTGACTTGCCGCTGCCCGAGGGACCAGACACTAGCAGTTTGGTGCCAGGAGTCAGCGCCAGGTCAGTTGCGGCGAGAATCGGCTGGTCGCCATAGGCAATGGTCAGGCCCTGAAGGTCGATCTGGCCTTCGCCGCGGGTCGGTGTGCGCTGGCTGAGCAGCGGCGTGGGCGCTTGCGGCAGGCGACGCAACTCGCGCGTGCCGGTCAACTGGCTCCAGTACTGGATCAGCATGCGAATATTCATGGTGACGTGATCGACCGACAGCAGCAGGGTCAACAGCACACTGATGGTGACGCCAAAACCGCCCACGTGGATCAGCCAAAAGCCGACGGCCAGCGGCCCAATCAGCGTCAGCACAGTGAGCATCCAGTGCCGTACTGCACGCGCAGCTGGCCATTGGTCTGCTGCTGAAGCCGTTTTTCACTGACGGCCAACCGCTGCTTGACCCGGACGAAAAAGCTGCCCGCCGCTTGGTACTGGACCAGATTGCTGCGACCCTCGAGCCAGTCGCTGCCGGCTGCCAATGTAGCCGCGTTGGCGGTGCTCCAACGTTTACCCAGCGCCGCCAGCTTGGTCTGGCCAAACAGCATCGGCACCATCGTCAGCGCGGAAAAGGCGATGCTGATGAGTCCCATCATCCAGTTGGTCGCCAAAACGAATAAGGCGGCCGTAATGGCGCCAAAGCCAGCGGACAAAATCGCGAGGATGACCTCAAAATATCGACTTTGAATCTGCGCGGCGTCGTTGGCCAGGCGATTCAGCCCGGCCAAGGGGGCCTCGCTTGTCTCAAAACTGACCGTCAGCAGCGTTTCTTTCAGTGCAATGTTCAGCCGCCTGAGCGCATCTTGGATCAGCAGCTGAAAAATAAACAAGCAGGTGTACGTCCCGGCATACGCGACCAGCGCCTGGCCCAGATACTGATAACGCTGGGCGGTCGTTGCCTGCGTGAGGCTTGGCAGCCGGCCCAGCACGAACCCGTTCAACACGCCTTCAAAACTTCCCAGTAAAGCAAATACCAGCAATAATCCAATTTCCCAGTGCGGCAGTCGGTGCAGCACCCATTTTACGTTGATTATCATCTGAACCACGTCCTTCCATGTTGCCAGTGTATCTGGTACACTGAGCGCAACGTGAAAGAGGTGACAGAAGTGGCAGGAGAAGTTGGTAAGCTGTTGCGGGCCGTGCGACTGGGCCAGGGCATGCCACAGGCGCGCCTGTATGATGGCCTGCTCAGTCAGCGCCAGGCGATCCGGCTCGAATCAGGCCACAATGATCTCAAGGCGGAGCTGCTGTTTCCCATTCTGCAGCGGCTGCACCTGTCGGCCGATGAATTCGCCGCGCTGCTGGAGCAGGAGCAAGGGACTGCGCTGGCCGAAGCCAAGCCGCTGCCGCCGGTGCTGGCCAAGGCCTTGGCCGAGTACACCGCCTGGGGCGACTGGCCACTAACAGAGGCGGAACGCACAGCGATCACTCGGTACGCGCTCACCGCCCCGGTGACGACGCTCGCCCAAATCGAAGCGATGATTCCGTTGATCCCAGTCCTTCCTGAGCAGGCGGAGAAAATCTGGCGGCGGCTGCAGGTTTTTCAAGGCTTGCCGCGCTATGAGCAACTGGCCAGTTCGTGGTGCCACACCCGCCTGTTCACGCTGTTGTTCATGGGTCGGCAAAAGGCCGCAAGTCAGGTCGTCAGCCGCTGGCAGACCCTTTCCCACTTGCCTGGTGACGCCAAACAGATTCGGCTATTCATGACCAAGCTGACCGCCGCTCTGCCGGACGCCAGCGCCGTGTATGCAGCGACCGATCCGCTGATCACCGCCTGGCGCAACTTCAATGAGCCCGTCATGGCGGACGGCATGATCGACAATCGGCGGCACATCCTGAGCGGCTTCAACGTCCATGACGCCTGGCGCGCTCAGGAGATCGGGGCGGTGGCGAGGCTGCTGAAGGCAATGCCGAAAGCCGCCTTGGCGGACCTAGACACGCCAGCCTACCTCGCCAAGTTTCCCGGCTTAAATGAGGCACTGGCGCAGCGCCATGCCACGCTAGATGATTTTCTCGAAGCCAGGTAACACAAAAGTGGCCGCACACTGTGAATTGTGCGGCCTTGGGGGCTTACGTTGTATTGTCTAAAGCACTCATAAAGGTCTATTTTTCATTGGTTAGATTCTTATACCAGTCATCCACACTATCAAAACTGTCGTATTCGCCACAGCTAATCTCATCGTGGGCACGCGTCGTCGCCTCATCAAGCAAGTCAGCGGCTTTACGAGCCCGCGTCTTGGTTACTGAGTCAACTTCGACTATGATTATCGCTTTATTCTTTTTCGCCATGGTATCATCCCCTAGATCAAACAATATCATGTTGAGCAACAGCCGGCCACTGGTGGTCTTTTTACAACCCATATTATGCGGCGAACTTAACTGTGCCGTATCTGGTACTTCATGAGAGCTCTTGATTTCAGTTACTTTGGGCATCGGACTGGGCTTGGAGGTTAAGCCAGGTTTCCATAGCCCCCATTTGCCTGTACAAGCTTATCAGCGGTTGCAACACTGACACTATCCTGACCATCAATCAAATGACTGATCAACTTGCTTGAGACCCCGAGGCGGTTAACGAACTCCGCCAGAGTCATATTCAAGTCGTCAACAGTCTCTTCAACGTAAGCACGTGGGCAGAAAACAATCAGGCATTGATAGTCAACTGTCTTACTCATGATGATTCTTACCTCTTCTTGATTCTACCGACAAAAAAGCCGCTGTAGGTCGCGCTACAACGGCTTTCGGTGAGAATATGTCCTCATCTGATATACATTATCATATCATGATACACAATTTCTCACAGCGCTAAAGATCAAATGATCAAATTCAAATCTGGCTAGATATTAAACGCCGCCTGGGCGTTGAACAGATCACGATACAACCCGTCCTGCGCCATTAGCTGCTCATGGCTGCCCATTTGCACGATCTGCCCGGCCGCCATCACCGCAATTTGGGAGGCAAACCGAGTAGCAGACATCCGGTGAGAAATATAGATGGCCGTCTTGTCCTCAACCAGCTGGTCAAAGTGTTGATAGATTTCATACTCGGAAATTGGGTCCAGCGCCGCGGTCGGCTCGTCCAAAATGATGAATGGCGCGTCCTTATACCACGCCCTGGCAATGGCGATTTTTTGCGCCTCGCCTCCGGAAACATCGACGCCGCTGGAATCAAGGTTGCGCGTCAGGGGCGTATCGATCTGTTTCGGCATCGCCTTGACCCGGTCCGCCACTCCGGCAACCGTCAGCGCCTGCCATACCCGGTCACGATCAGGTTGCGGCGAAACTGCCACATTTTCCGCGACGGAAAACGCGAAGAGCTGAAAGTCTTGGAACACAGTCGCAAACAGCTGCTGATACTCGGCCAAGTTGTACTTTTGAATGTCGAATCCATTCAGCGTGATGGTACCGGACATCGGCGTCAAAATGCGCAGCAGCAGCTTGATCAGCGTCGTCTTGCCGCTGCCGTTGCGGCCCACGATTGCGAGCCGTTCGCCGACCTTGAAGCGCATGCTCACGTGCGAAACGGCATCCTGCTTATCGCCCGGATAACGGAAGGAAACGTCATGAAAGACGATTTCAAACTTGTGATCCTGCCGCTTTTCGACAGGAATGGAGCCAGTCGCCGGCTGGTCCGGATAGTTGAGAAACTTGATGTAATCATCCATCGCCTGCTCGGTCGTCTTCTGAAACGCGCGCTGGCTCATGAAGGCCGCCAGGGCGCGCATCAACTGCGTCAGGTACCCGACCGCCAAGACGACCATCCCCACCGGCAGTGCGCCACTGAGTGCCTTGATGCCGATCAACAGGTAGAAGCCCCCAGAGAGCAGGACCAACAAGGCATCGCCGGCATGCATCATGGCGTGCATCCGAAAGAAAACCTGGGCTGTCTTGGTATTGGCCGCCTCTTGCGCCTGACGCATGTGCGCAACGGTCCGATCTTCCGGATCATAGATGCGAAGATGTTTCCCATTTTCGTACGGCCAGGTCAAATCGTTCAGATAATAGTTCATCTGGTCGTTCACGCCGATATTGACGTCATAAAATTGCTTTTGATAGCGCTGGGACCGGAGCACCAGCCAGTATGAGAGGCCAATCCCAACCGCGGTAATGGCAACCAGCGCCAAGACGAAGGGCCAGCCAGTCAGCCACGGCTGCGTCGCTTTAGCGGTCACAATGGGCCCCAAGACCACGGCCGCCGCGATCACCGCCACCCCCAGGTTAAGGGTGTTCATCAAGATTTCGTTGAAGTACGAGTGAAAACTCCCTGTGTACATCCAGCCGCTGGAGGCCGCCGCGTACTGCGCGCGGAAGTCACGATCGTTAAAGGTCTCGTTGGACACATCGGTCAGCTTGGCGGTGGTGCGCTCGTTGATGCGATTCTCAAAATCCCGCGTGGCGACTTCATAGCTCACCGCGCTGGTTAGCTGCAGCGAAGTGACAATGGCGATCAGCAGGATAAACACCGCCAGCTGGATGATCAGCGGCCGCAGTGCAGTCTGCTGCGTCACGGCATTCAGCAGCCAGCCCAGCAGGGTGGCAACTAAGAGCGGCACTGCGGTGCTCAAAAGCGCATTAACGGTCGACCGCAGCAAGATCCATGGTGACACCGTCTGAATGAAGCGGAAATAATCAAAAGATTTCTTCATCATGGGTCACCTCCTTTTGATAGTATTGGCTCTGAACCTGATAGAGCTTGGCATAGGCACCGTTTTGCGCCATCAGCTCGGCATGAGTGCCTGCCTCGTTAATCTGGCCGTCTTGCAGCAGGAAGATTTTATCCGCAAACTTGGTTGAGGCCATGCGGTGGCTGATAAAGATACTGGTTTTCCCTGTTGCCATCGCTTGATACGCCTGATACTGCTCACGTTCGGCAATCGCATCAAGGGCCGCGGTCGGTTCATCCAAGATCAAGATCGGGGCGTCGCGGTACAGCGCTCGCGCCACCATCAGCTTTTGCTGTTGGCCGCCGGAGAGGTTGACGCCATCCTTGTGCAGCTTGTCCGTCAGCTGGGTGGCCACCCCGTGCGGCAGCTGGGCAACCGTGTCCGCCAGTCCAGAAAGGGCCAGTGCGTGCTGCAGCCGCTTGGCATCATGCGGCAGATCCATTTCGATATTCTCCTGAAGCGTCCGGGCAAACAACAGTGCATTCTGGAAAACCGGGGCAAACTGCGCGCGCAGCTGCAGGTCAGGGACAGTTTGGATCGGCACCTCATTGAGATAAATCGTCCCTTTCTCGGGCTTCAAAAGCCCCATCAGCAGCATCGTCAGTGTGGTTTTACCGGCACCGTTAAGGCCGACCAGTGCCACCTTCTGCCCGGCCGGAATCGTGAAATTCAGATCCTTAAGCACTGGCTTTTTAGCGTGCGGATACGTGTAGGTCACGTGGTCAAACCGGATGGTGTATGGCGGCGTCAAGCCCGGTACCGGCTGCTCAGCGACCTTTTCAGGCGGCATTGCCTGCTCCGCGAATTCACTCAGATCACGCTTTGAGACTTGCCATTCGCTCCAATTCGTCAACAGCGCGGTCATCTGCTGGCCGATCTGCCCAACCAGCCCAAACAATAAGGTGAAAACGGCAAGCGACACGTGGCCGTTGAACAAGATGTAAATCAACCCGCCGTAGATCAGTAAGTCCCTTACCGCGTTCAGCCAAGTGCCCCCGAGTTTGGCGAGCAGCTCGCGGTGCCCCAGCTGTTTGCGAAACTGCAGCTCTTGTTGCATCAAGGCGTGATAGCGGTGCTGATACCACGGCCCCATGTGATAGAGGCGGATATCCTTCCCATTTTTCTCCTCGTAGGCCGAGTTGCTGATGTAACTCTGCTGATTCCACATCTGTTCGGTCTGCGCCCGCTGAGCGCGGATGTACCGCCGATAACCCTGCATGAGGGCGTTCGCCCCCCAGGCTGCGGCAATAGCAACAACCGGGATCCACCAGACGTAATAAGCCAAAGTCACACTGAGCATGATCAGGATGGCTGCGGCGTTGAGCAACGCGCTTTCCTGCACGATGACTTTACTGCCCGCAGCGTCGTCCCCGTAAATGGCGTACGCGATCAGCCGCTGCCGGTGTTCGCGGTACTCGGGCTCGAGGACCCGCTCATACGGTCCTTCGATATAGTCTTGCTGGGCAGACACGATCATCAGCGTTCTGACTAGCATCTGCCGAATGAGCAGCATCGCATTCGTCACGGGCAAGACCCAGCCAATCAGGGTTTGCGCGCCAATTAAACCGACAAGCAGCAGGACAAAGTGATTGATGATCGTGTGCGCGACCAACGCCTGCACCAGCCACGCTGGAATCGCGGCGGCCAGCAAGGTCGTCGCCAGCTGACAAAGCAATATCATGATCATTTGGCCGGTAAACCGCATTGGTTTGGCCTCTTGCCGATACCAGTGCATCAGCGACTCTGTTGGCTTTTTTCTCATTTGATTACGCTCCCTCGTAAATAATGGCTCAAGCTTATGGTGCTTATCCTACAAGGAAAAACCGCCCGTGCTAGATTTCTCGCACGAACGGTTCAAATTCGCCCCTGAATGGTCACTTTGCTTTGGTGACATTGCGCAGCGGCAGCAACACCTCAGTTGCAAAGACGCCGTCCTCATACTGGCGGTTGATCACCCCATGGTACTTGGCCACCAGCGCATTGACGCGGCGAATACCCAGGCCGCGCCGGTCGTTTTTCGTTGAGGCATACTCCGGGTCAATCTGCTGGTCAGCGCGGCGCGAGTTGGTGACGCTGATGTAGAACTGCTGCTTGATGATGGCGATGTACACCCGCATACTGCGCATTTCACTTTTCGGCTGCTCCATTACCGCCTCAATGGCGTTGTCCAAAATATTGCCGATGATCACCACCATATCAACATCATCGATCAGCGGTTGGTTGCCGACGAACGCGCTGACGTCAATGGGAATATCGGCGTTTAACGCGATGGTCAGCTTGGAATTGATCACCGCGTCCAGCATCGCGTTCCCTGAGTGGACCACCGTATCGATTTCGTCGAGCTTGTCTTCCAGCTGGTTCAGATAATGCTGGGAGGCCTCGGTGTCGCCTTGTGCCAGTTGGACCTTCAGCACTTGCAGGTGGTCATGGTAATCGTGCCGCCAGCCGCGCACCCGCGCATACAGGTCATCGAGCTCCTTGACGTAGCTGGCCATAATTTGATCAAGGGACCGCGCCACTTCAGCATCATTCGCATGGAACAGGTACTGATGAATATAGGTCATCAGCCCGCCCACACCCACTAGCAGTGCGCACCCTAACAAGAGGGGCAGTCCGCGCGTCGTCAAGATCACCCCGAGGGCGAGGCAGTCCAAGCCTGCGACCAGTCCGATCAGCACGACATTGCGTTCACTAAACGCCAACCGAATCATTTCACCCGCGGTAAAGCCCACAGCAAGCGGCCAAATGCTGGCCCAAAAGCTGCCTGCACAGGCGCCGACAAGCACCGCGGCGATCAGGAAGTCCTGAAGTTCGCGCCGCTGCCAGCACGCCCAGCCGGCCAGGCCAACGGCGAGCAACCCGCCCCAAGGGGTCCAAACGCTGAACGCCGCGCCAAGCGCTGCCAGTAGCCCTTGCAGCCAGAACTTGGCTTTTAGCCTCGGTAGCAGGCCAAGGCCGAATGTTAATAGGACAACACTTGCGTCATTCATGTGCCAACCCCCGATAATGGGCCAGCAGCGCTTGGCGCACCGCCTGCTTCTGCCCACGCGCCACCGGCAGCGTGGTGCCGTCATTCAGCGTCAGCTGCGCGCCATCCAAGGCGGAGACGTACCCTAAATTGACCAAGTAAGCGCGGTGCGTTTTGACGAAGCGGTCGTCCAGCTGGGTCGCCAGTTCACTCAGCGGCTGTTTCACCGTCACCACCCGCTCCTGCAGGTGCAGCAAGCAGTCATGCCCTTGGACCTCAATGAAGCGCACATCGTAGAAGAACACTTTCTCCAGGCCAGCAGTCGTTTGCACCATCAGTGCCGGCTGCAGCTTGGCCTTGGCCACCTTGGCGAGCAAAGGCAGCAGCTTTTCCAAAGTCAACGGCTTCAGCAGGTAGCCGATCGCCGACACATCGTAGCCGTCGAAGACATACTGGTCGTAGTTGCTCAGAAAGGCGAGCGGCAGGTCGGCATCCTTCTGCCGGATTTTCTTAGCGGTCGTCATGCCATCGATGCCAGCCAGGCGAATGTCCAGCAGGACCAAGTCGAAGGTTTGGTCAGGCAGCGCAAAAAGCAGCGCCTCGCCGCTGGCAAAACACTGCCATTGCAAGTCGCCCATTTGCTCAGCAGCCGCACGAAAAACGGTCGTGATGGCCATTTGCGTGGTCGGTTCATCTTCGACAATCGCAACCTGCATGATGCGCCCCCTCATTGTTTTCTAATCTTCACTCCATTGTACCGGTGATTCGGGAACGCTGCCAACTTAATTTTGCGACCCCGCCAATCGTACGCGAATGCTGAGCGTTGGCGTACGTGATGACGAACGGTAAAATCATGTTGTCGGAAAGTGAACATCAGGAGGAGATGCTATGGCTGAGATTACAACACCAACAAAGGCCCGTGCGAACTTGGACGCTTTGATCAAGATTGCCAACAGAGATTCCACACCGGTAATAATCGCCGGTTCAGACGTTACGAAAAGCGCCGTTCTGATGAGTAAGCGTGACTACGAGGCCATGCAGGAAACCATGGCTTTATTGTTAAACGGACAGCTTCAAGATGCCGTTATTCGTGAGGGGGACGATGAAGAAAAGTTGGACGCAGCCATGAACGAGCCTGACAAGGAATAAGCCTTGGCGGATCACCATCAAGTCAGGAGCTAAGAGTGACTTAAGAAAAGTGATGCATAGTCCGCTAAAAAACAACTTCATAGAAATTCAAGAGACACTCAGTGACAATTTGTGCGCGCCGTAACTAGTTCCACTTTGGAAGAGTCTTCGAAAGCGACAATGTTAATTCACAGAACAGATGTCCACACAAAAGTAGCGCCTAGCTGTATGCTCGAGTCTGGGCACACATCTAAGCGCTCTTTTTGGCGTTATGTAGACCAGGTTCTCCATTGCTAATGGCATTAGCTCAAACGTCCGCACAAAATGGGCATCATCAACTATTTTCTGCGGCCAGCCCTAAATCTGGCCGGAACTAAGCACCAAAATCGCACAAACCGCAGTCACCGCCAGCACTGCAAAGATTCCCACAGCCGCGATTTTTAACCGCTGGCGCAGTTGCGGCTGATCGGCCGCGGGATTGATCGGGTGACTGCGCCGCAAAGCGAGATACGCCAACAAACCGATGCCATTTTGCGTGCCCGCCGTCAAGACCGCCGTCAGCTTTGGGTGCGCCATTTCCCGGGCAATGGCATCGACGGTGAGCAAGCGCGCCAGGAGATAGAACAAAGCGAAAACGGCGATCACCATTGCCAGAAGCAAAGTCGTAAGTAGCGAAATCATCATTATAATTCACCTCAAATCAGTTTAATAATCAGGAAGAACGCAGTCGCAATGCTTCCCACCATCAGCAACAAGAGCAGCGCGGTCAGCCAGACGACATGGCTAAAAATCATCACGCCAACCGTCAGAACAATGTTCATCAATAACCGAAACCCTAACCATTTTCCCGTTCGTGCAACGTTTGTCGCATCAACCCAGGATTTCACCATCCGTTGATCACCTCTCAACATTTCATTACATGTTTTGGGCGAGAAAACCCTGACTTTAGTCAGGGGAGGTAAGCCCGCACTGGCTAACATTAGTTAGCCTTTTTGCTTGGGCGTCCCGCCTTTCCCCTTTCTGTTCTCTGATTTTGAATATAGTTAGCGACGGTTTCTTTTGACATATCGCCTAGCGTGCCCATGTAGTAGCTGGGCGACCATAAGTGCCCGTCCCAGAGGAGCTTCTTAGTTTCCGGGTGAGCAACAAACCAAGTACGTGCCGATGCACCTTTCAGAATTTTGACCACATTTGCCGGGGCGTACCTTGGCTTAAAGCTTAAAAGTAGGTGCACATGGTCTGCCATCACTTCTGCCTGCTCAACGCTAATGTCGTTGTCGCTGGCGGCCGAGGTCAAAATTTCAAGCATTTCTGCGACAAGCTGTGGTGTAGTAAAGACCGCACAGCGATATTTAGTTACCCAAACCAAATGATAGTGAAAATTGTAGACATAGCCGCGTTCATGAATTGCATTATCTTCAACCATGAGTATTATTGTAGTCCTCCTTAATAAGTACATTATACGTTGTCTGAATTATACCATATGTAGTATAATAGAGGCGTGAGGAGGTGAAAAAATGGCTAAGAAAATGGTGGATTTGAACTATCACTATGGTCTGAAAATGCGTCTTTTCCCGTCCTCCGAACAAAAACGCGTGATCGACAACAACATCAATGCCAGCCGCTTTGCTTACAACGAAATGGTCGCCATCGACAAGGAACTGTACTGGCTCCATCAAATCAAAATTCCCATCGCCATCGTTCAAGACCGTATCGCTTACTTACAACGACGCAAGAACAATACTCAAATGCTATTTGCTATCCATCCTTGGTTAGCTGGCACTGGCGTCGGGACTGACGTGATTGACCAGGCCCGCCGGGCTTATCAGAGTGCATGGCGGCTGTTCCGGCAGGTGCATCGTTCAGGAGTGCCAGTCTTTCACCGCAAGCGTGATGATGGCAGTTACCAACTGCCGACCCGCTACACTAAAAACGGAGTAGGACTTGCAGGTGGCTCCAACCGCTTTATCGACAAGAAACATGTTACCCTCAGCGGCCTCGGTAAAATTCGTGTCTCTGGGTCGCAAAAGCGGCTGTTCAATCACGCTGACGCTATCCGTATTGGCACCATCACCATCCGTCGTGACGCCACTGGGCGGTATTTCTTGTCCATGCAGCTAGGCTCCGACACACCGTTC
>NZ_BOLT01000028.1:0-33064 GCF_016861805.1 Lacticaseibacillus sp. 53-4 | reverse complement strand
TAGTACTAACAAGAATAGGTCTTCATGGCCTTTTTGGTCTAGTCGTCAGGGTGTTGCACTTGAATTGTAAACTGGGGCCCCCAAACTTTTGCCGCCGGTCCCCCAACCGGCGGCATTTTTTGTGCAAAAGAAAAACTGCAACCAGCTCGGTGTGCAGTTTCTATTTGAAAATTAGTCTTTCTTGGCCTCGTCCACCAGTTGCTGCTGAAGGTCCGCCAGCTTCTGGGTCACGTACACGGTGTAGGTGTCCGGATTGACCAGGCGCTGGGTCTCAATCGGCAGCTCGCTGAGCTTGGCCTTGGCGTAGCGCTGAATTTCAAACACGTCGCTTGGCGCCGGCTGATTCAGCGGTACCCGCGCAGCCAGCGGTTCGGCGTCGAAGGCCTTAAGCACGATACGCTTGGAGGTGAGCAGCGGGTTACTGTTGACCACGGCCAGCGGCGCTTCCAGCTTTTCGTCGGCCAGTGCGATGACATCGGCAAAAGCCTCATGAGTGCCCGGTGTGTACAGGCGGTAGGTCTGCTTGATGCCAGGCAGGGTGGTTTTTTCAATCGACGCTGAAACCTTGATTTTTGGCTTCAGGACACCGTTGGTCCGGGTGGCCGCCAGCTTGTAAACGCCGGACAGGACCGGCGACGACGAGCTGGTGATCATTTTCTCGCCGATGCCGAAGTTGTCCAGCGGCGCGCCTTCACCCAGCAGTGCCGGGATGACATTCTCGTCCAGGGCGTTGCTGGCGGTAATTTTCACGTCTGGGAAGCCGGCGTCGTCGAGCATGCGGCGGGCCGCCTTGGAAAGTCGCGCGATGTCGCCGGAATCGATGCGGATGCCGACCGGTTTATGGCCGGCCGCGCGCAGCTCCTTGAACACCGTGATGGCATTCGGCACGCCGGAATTCAGCACGTCGTAGGTGTCGACCAGCAGCGCCGCGTTGTCCGGGTAGTGCTTGGCCCAGGCGCGAAAAGCGGCCAGCTCACTCGGGTAGGCTTCGACCCAGCTGTGGGCCATGGTGCCGGCCGCCGGAATGCCGAACATTTTGGCCGCGAGCACGTTGGAGGTCGACGCCGCCCCGCCGATGATGGCCGCGCGGGTGCCGTAAATCGCGGAATCTGGCCCCTGCGCCCGGCGCGCGCCGAACTCCATAACTGGCCGGCCCGCCGCGGCAAAGGTGATGCGCCGCGCCTTGGTGGCGATCAGCGACTGGTGGTTCAAAATGTTGAGCAGCACCGTTTCCAGCAGCTGCGCCTGATCCAGCGGCCCTTCGACCGTCATCAAGGGCTCGCGCGGGAACACCGGCGTCCCCTCGGGCACCGCAGACACCGTGCAGTCCAGCTTGAGGTTAGCCAAGTACTGCAAAAAGTCCTCGTCGTACAGCTTCAGGCTCCGCAGGTAGGCAATGTCATCAGGCGAAAAATGAAAATCGCGCAGCACATCGACGGCCTGCGCCAATCCGGCCGCCACCACAAAGCTGCCCTTGTCCGGCACGTCGCGGTAAAAGATGTCAAACACGCCGCGGGTCTGCGGCAGGTCGTGGTGGAAGCCGCCCGCCATGGAAAATTCGTACAAGTCCGTCAGCATTTCTAGATTACGCATGATGATCTCCCTGTCTTGTCAGTAATTAGCTTCAATAATACCACAACGCCGGTACCTTTTTCGCAAGGTAAACGCTAAACTACTCGTAGGAGGCACATCATGCAAGCAACCATCACGCAAATTCTCGCGGCGCTGAAAGCCGCGGACACCATCATCATTCACCGCCACCAAAACCCCGACCCGGACGCGTTCGGCTCCCAGGGCGGCTTGGCGGCCGCTTTGACCGCCGCGTACCCGGAAAAAACCGTCCTCAAGGCGGGTGACCCCGATGCGGGCCTGGCGTGGATCACCACGCCGGATGCCGTGCCGGCTGAAGCCTACGCCAATGCCGTCGTGGTCGTCATCGACACGGCGAACACGCCGCGCATTGCCGGCCCCCATTGGCAGGACGGCAAGCAGCTGATCAAAATCGACCACCACCCGGACCGCGAGTCCTTCGGTGACCTGAGCTTCGTCAACACCGAAGCCTCCAGCTGCTCGGAAATTGTCGCGGACATGATTGCGGCCAGCCCCGACCTGCAGCTCACCAAGCCGGTGGCGGCCATGCTTTACGCCGGCATCATCGGCGACACCGGCCGCTTTTTGTACGACCTGACCACGCCGCACACGCACGAAGTCGCCGCTGACCTCATGCGCACCGGCATCGACGCGCCGGCGATCGGCCGCGCTGAGTCCGACTACTCGCCGGCCATCGCCCATCTTGAGGCGTACGCCCTTGGCAACATGCAGGTCTCCCCGCACGGTGCCGGCAGCCTCTTCGTCACGCAAAAAGTGATCGAAGAGCTCAGACTGCAGCCCGGCGAGGCCCAGGCGGCAGTTTCGACGGTCGGCAAGCTCACCACAGTTTTATCCTGGGTCATGTTCACCGAGCGCGCGGACGGGCAGTGGCGCGTCGAGCTGCGTTCCAAGAACTGGCCGATCAACCACCTCGCAGTCAAGCACGGCGGCGGTGGTCATCCCCTGGCCTCGGGCGCCGTGGCCAAGAACCTCGACGAGTGCCAGCAGATCATTCAGGAGCTCGACGCGCTGAACGCCGAGCAGCAGGCGTAAGTTAACCTTTTGCTAGAACGAAAGGATTAATTATGAAAACTCTCTATCTTATGCGTCACGGCGAGACCTTGTTCAACGTCTACCACCGCATCCAAGGCGCCTCAGATTCCCCGCTGACCGCGCGCGGAATCGCACAAGCTCAGGCGGCCAAGGCTTTTTACGACAAACGCGGCATTCACTTCACCGACGCGGTGTCCTCCACCCAGGAGCGCGCGTCAGACACCTTGGAGCTCATCACCGACCAGCCATACCAACGGCTCAAGGGCATCAAGGAGTGGAACTTCGGCGTGTTTGAGGGCCAAAGTGAAACGCTCAATCCTAAGCATCCCGGCGAGGCCAGCTATGGCACCTTTTTTGCCGAACACGGCTACGGCGGCGAGGCGATGCTGGACGTGCAGAAACGCATGGTGGCCACACTCACTGAGGTCATGCAGCAGTCCAAAGGCGACACCGTCCTGGCGGTCAGCCACGGCGGCGCGATGCACGCGTTCCTGCTGCACTACCTGGCCTGGCCGATGACCGGCTACCAGATTTACACCGGCAACTGCGCGATCCTCGAAATGAGTTTTGACGGCAGCGAATTCCACTTTGTTGCCAGTGACGACCCGCTGCAGGACAACTGATTTGACCGCAAAAATAGCGCCACGACCCGCTGCAAATTGCGGATCGCGGCGCTTTTTGTTCAGCTAGCGAAAATTATTCGTAGCGCAGCGCCGAAATCGGCACCAGTCGAGCCGCGCGGATCGCCGGCAGCGTGCCGGCCAGCACCGCAATCACCGTGATCAAGGCGAGAATGGTCAATGTATTTCCGGCGCTGAATTGAATCAACGTGAAGCCAGACATCCCTTTTAAGAACGAGCTGGTCGCCGCCTTGTTCACAAAGTTGCTGGCCAGCAGCGCCAGGCCGCACCCGCAGCCCGCGCCGAGCAGGCCGATCAAGGCGGCCTCTAAGCTGAACGAGGCAAAAATCTTGCCGCGGCTGAGGCCCAGCGCCTTCATCAGGCCAATTTCGCGCGTGCGGTCGCGGACCGACATGTACAGCGTGTTGATGATCCCAAACGCGGCCGCCAGCAGCGCAATCGCACCAAACAGGGTCAGGCCACCGGTCACGGCGTTAATGGTTTGGTGAATCGACCCCACTTCATCGGCGAAAGTCGAGCTGGCCATCCCCTTTTTCGTCAGCGCCGATTGGATCCGCGAAAGGTTCTTCTTCGTCGGGTGGCTCACCGTGGCCAGCACGGTGTAGTACTGGTTTTTAACACTGCTCGGCAGACCGGTGTTGTTGACGCGGTTGATCGCATCGATGAGGCCTGGGCTGAAGACGACCTGACCGCCATCGACAATGCTGGCGTTGCGGACGCCGACGATTTTGGCCCGAAGCACCTGGCGCCGGTTCGTCGTCTGGTTGGTAGCGGCGATCTGGACGGTGTGGCCCAGTGCCGCCTTGGGGTTCGAGTAGCCCAACGCCTTGACGTAGGCCTTGTTCAAATCGACGGTGTAGGCGCGGCCGCTCGCCTGCAATCCTTGGGCCATGTCCACATGCGTGCCCTGGCCATCGGTGGCGGTGATGGCGTACTTCTGCTTGCTGGCACCTTGAATGTACTCGGCGGTGAAGTTCTTCATCGGTGTGACCTTGGCGACACCTTTCACCTTGGCAATCGTCTGCACCTGCTTGGTCGTCAGCATTTGCGTGCTGGCCGTGCTGCTGACGGCGGGGTCGTATTTCTCCGGCTTATCGCTGGCGCTGCCAGACGGCGTGTTGGCGTAAACCATCAGCTGGTCCTTTTCGCCGACGTTGTCCACCTGCCTACTGATGTACGAGTTGACGCCGACGCGAATGCCCAGAGTCAGCGCAATGGTGAACGCCCCGATCAGCGTGGCCAGCACCGTCAAAATGGTCCGGCTTTTGTTGCGCCACAGGCTTGCCGCGGCCGTCCCAAGTAAATCACGCAATTTCATGGCGCTCGCCTCCCACCAGTTGCCCGTCGCGAATCTGCAGCTGCCGGTCGCACTTGGCCGCCAGGTCCGAATCGTGGGTGACGATGATCAGCGTGATCCCGTGCTCCCGATTCAGCTTGAACAGCAGCTCCTCGATCATCTGCCCGGTCACCGAGTCCAAGTTGCCGGTCGGCTCATCGGCAAAAATGATCTTCGGCTGGTTGACCAGCGCCCGCGCGATGCAGACCCGCTGCTTTTGGCCACCGGATAAGTCCGTGGCCTTGTTTTTCGCCTTGTCGAGTAGGCCGACCTCGCGCAGCGCCGCCTCCCCGCGTTCGCGCCGGGCTTTTCCGGTCACGCCGGCGATTTTCAGCGGCAGCACCACGTTATCATACACGGTGTCCTTGCTGTTGAGAAAAAACTGCTGGAACACGAAGCCGAACGTCGCCGACCGAAGCGCGTTGAGCTGGCGTGTTTTGAGCTGATGCGTATCCTGCCCGTTCAGCACCACCGTGCCTGCAGTCGGCCGATCCAGCAGCGCCAAGAGGTTCAGCAGCGTCGACTTGCCCGAGCCGCTTTTGCCCACGATCGCCAGCGCTTCGCCGGCTTCGATCTCCATGTTCACGTCGTGCAGCGCCGTGAACTGCGCCGCGCCCTTCCCATAAGTGCGCGTTAACTGCTTTGTCGCAATCATTGCCATGTTGCGTCCTCCAATCCCCTGCGGTCCCACGCCGCAATATTTCCTAAAACCGGCCCCACGCCGGCTGCTTACTGCAAACTGCTGGGCTTTCTGAGCGTCGCCGCGTCCTTTTTGCTGATGCGCCACGGGCCTGCGCCCACTACTGGAAGGTGCTTGGTTTTGACCGCATCGGTGCCGCGGTACACGGTGAGCGTGATGCGGCGGTCAGTTTTCACCACTTGCAGCACATAGCGGTACGCGACCTTCGCCCCGGCAGGCAGTTTGGCCTTTTTGGCGGAGCCGAGGCGGCCGGTGATGGCCGACAGTTTTTTTCACCCCAGCAGCCTTTTTGATCGTCGTCACCCGCTGGCCCGCCGCATTGTAAACCTCCGCGTAATCGGCCTGCCGTTTCTGACAACCGGCCAGGAGCAATACCAGGGCTGCAGCCGCCATAATCAGCCATTTTTTCATGCTCAAGCCTTCTATACCGCCGTTGGTGTCTGCTTGGTTTCCACCCAGTGGCTCAGCAGAAAGCAGTTCAGCGCGCCGAGCAGCAGCACCGCCACGGCAAACACGCCAGTGCTGAGCCAAAGATCGGCAAGCACGGTGCCGTGCATCGTCAGTCCAGCGCCGTCAATCGTCATGGACGAATTAAGCGAGGCGCCGGTGATACCGGTCACCTTGATCAGCCAGCCGAGGCCGCTGAAGAACCAGTCAACCAGCTTGAAGGAAATCAGAATGCTGGCAAAAATAATGACGCGCCGGAGCCATTTTTCCTGCATACCCGGCAGAAAGTCAGTGATCACGGTGATCAGCATGTGTTCCAGACTGATCAGCGTCCAAAGCAGCAGGAGCATCACCAGAACCAGGACCAGCACACTGGCCACCATCGTGAAACCAGTGTTCGACCAATTTCCCTTATTTCCAGAAACCAGCACTTCCACAGTCGTGATCGCCGCGATGACGACCCACAGGTAGACGCTGGTCGCGAGGTTCGAAAAAGTGCTGGCGCAGTACAGCTTCCAGTCCGCGATTGGCACCAGCCGCCAGCGGTTTTGCACCCAGACCTGCTCTTGGCTTTGCGCCTGGGCGATGAAGCCGATCATCACGGTAATCAAGCCGAAAAGGGTCGAAAAGCCAAGCACATCGTCTGTCGAAATCCGCCCTAGCAGCCGCATGACCACGAGCACTGCGATCACGCCCAGGTCGATCTCGATCAGCTGCGTGACCTGCCTGGCCCGCTCTTTGGTCATCTGCCGAAATACTTTACTCATGCTAGTCATGCTGCTCACCTCCGTAAAAACTCTCAAAGTAGGCCTCAATGCTTTGGCCCTGGGCGCGAATCGTATCCGCCGCCTCCTGAGCGACCACGGTCTGGTCCTTGATCACGACCACCTGATCCAGCAGCTGGTCGATGTCCGACACGTGGTGGTCGGAGATCAGCAGCGTCGCCTGCTCTGGCGTCCAACGCAGAATGCTGCTGAGCATCGCCTTGCGCGTCATCACATCGATGCCGTCGAACGGTTCATCCAGCAGGTACAGCGCCGCGCGGCGGGACAGCGTCACCGCCAGCTGCAATTTGCGCTGATTACCTTTGGACAGGCGCTTGATGCGTTGCTTTTGGTCCAGGGCCAGCAGTTCGGCCAGCTGCAGGAAGTCCGCCGTGCGAAAATCCGGGAACAGCGCCGTCATCACGTCGGCCACCTGACCCACGCGCCAGTTCGGGTTGAACCCGGCCATTTGCGCGGAAAAGCTGACTTGTCCCTTGCGCTGCGGCGCCTTAGTGACGCCGCCCACTTCGATCGTGCCGCGGAAGTTGATCGCGCTGCCGGCGATCAGCCGCATCAGCGTCGTTTTCCCTGCGCCGTTGGCCCCCAGCAGGCCGACGATTTGGCCGGTCGGCAGCGTCAAATTGACGTCTTTTAAAATCTGCTTCTGGTTCCGTCGATAACTCAATCCCTGAATCGCCAATGCCTCAGTCATGCGATTCACCACCCTTTCGCTCCTTGATGTACTCCTCCAGTGCCGCGACCATTTCCGCGGGCGCCATCCCCAAAGCGGCCAGATGATCGTAGGTGCCGGCCAGCTCGCCTTGGATCACGCGCTTTTTCATCTGGGCCAAGACCTGCGTGTCCGTCGTGACAAAGTTGCCCTTGCCGCGCTCGGACACCAGGATGCCTTCGCGAATCAGCTCCGTCAGCGCCCGCTGGATCGTGTTGACGTTGACCGTCAGCGTGAGCGCCAACTGCCGCACCGCTGGGACCTGCGCGCCTGGCACCAGGTTGCCGACGATGATCTCGCGGTCGATGTACTGCTCGATTTGAAAATAAATCGGGACTTTATCGTCGAACTCCATGCCGCGCCTCCTCACTAGTGTTCTAGTTAGCTATTACACTGGTACTATACTGCCTCACTCAGAAATGTGCAAGCAATATCGCAAAAATTTCTTATCCACCCGGACAGTTGAGCCTCGGCACCCAGGTCACAATCATCGCTCCGGCGCCAAAGTCTGATGACGACTAAGCGACTGCCATGATCTGTCGAAATCGCAAAACCGCACTCACTAAGAAAACTGTGAAATTTGGCTCACCACGTTTGGCGAAATTTTTCCTTATTTAAACCATTGGGCCTGTCGCAAATTCTGTCAGGCATTTATTTTAAGTCGTTAAACAATCAAAAAGGCCCCAATAAGGGCCTTGCAAAATCCTAATTCACCTTGAAACTTAGTACCGCCGGTATGCCCCGATACGAGCATCAGCTTGCGCTAATAACCCGGTTTGGACCGCGGATAATTCCGTTTGAACCCTGCCCCAGTAATTGATTGCGTTCGTCATGTGATTGACTTCATCGGCAACCTCATTGATTGCGTCGACTGCGTCTTCAATCGCATTGGTGATCTGGTCCCGGGCCTGATCGATTGAGTCAATGACCGCCGTAGTAGCGGAGTGAATCTCGGCAATCAGGCTCTCTTTGAGGTCATTCATCTGTTCGCTCTGGTCCACCAGCGTTGTCGCGGTCTGCCAGTCCGCTGCCCGGCCATTCCAAAACTGCAGGTAGACGCGGAATAAGTGCTGCATATTCTGTGTGTCGTCAGGCGGGAAGAATCCGACATGCGCATTAACCGTGACGATGTACTGCTGCAATTGCGCATTCGTCTTGACCAAAGTCTCTTGCATTGCTTCAACATACTCACCGCGATATGCGGTGATGGCATCTGGATATTTAAATTCTTTTTCAAGTAGCGCTTCATCATTACGGTTATTCGCCCGCCGGTATTCCTCGTCGGCTTTGAGAATGTCTGTCCTGACTTTACGAATCCGCCAGTTATGATAATTTGACCAGGGCTGTGAGAAATGAAAGCCAAATTTAGCCATAAGATACAACACAACAAAGATAGGAATCATCACCGCCGAAAGCAGAGAGAACAATACTAATACAACCGAAATCAAAACGTTTGGGGCATAGGTCACACTTAACCCGGCACCCACACACAGCCCCCAGGCAATAAAAGTGCCCCAAAAAGCCGTTCTCGTGTTGTGATAATCAATTTTCTGCTCTCTTGGATACCCATTCGGATGCGCTTTAAAATATGCTGCCTCATGCGGGTGCTGGTTCAAATAGACGTAACGTTTCAATTGTTTCTTCTGTTCAGCTAAGGCGCTATTGAAGTGGTCCGTCTCACTGCGGGTCTGCTGTTCAAGTTGGCGTTGAAGATCCTCCATCCCTAACTTCGCGGCAATTAATTGGCGCAGATGATTAATGATACTGTCCAATGACATTTGCTGAAGCTGCTTAATATGTGCAACATCCCACGCATAACTCGGAATATTCCAATCGCGTGCTTGATCAAACTGCTGCGCCTTCTGGTAAATCGCCTGGACCTCTGCATTCGTATGTGCCACTGCAACTTCTTCACCCATTGATACCGCCTCCTGAAAGCCAAAGACTAAACTCCTTGGCCAAATAATTGAGATACACGCTAATTATATTCATCGGTGCGACACATTATGTCGTAAAGAGCCAAATCGTCAAAGTCATTGAACTGTAACATTTCAAGAGACCTTTCACGGGCTTTTCGCATTTTCCCCACCGAAAGCCTACAATAAAGAGGCAAACTTTTGAGAAAGAGATGATCCTTTTGACGAAACGCTACAAAGGCTCCTGCACGACCATTCTGGTCGGCAAGAAAGCCAGCATTGATGGCTCGACCATGATCGCCCGCAACGAGGACGGCGCCGAGGCGCTGAACCCCGAGAAGTTCGTTTACGTGAAACCGGAAGACCAGCCGCGCCACTACCAGGCTGTGCTTTCCAAGTTCCACGTCGAGCTGCCGGACAACCCGCTCGGCTACACCTCCACCCCTGACGCGGTGGACGGCCACGGCATCTGGGCCGCCGCCGGCATCAACAGCGACAACGTGGCCATGACCGCCACCGAAACCATCACGACCAACTCCCGCGCTTTGGGCGTTGACCCGATGAATCCGGATGGCCTTGGCGAAGAAGACATCACCGCCATCGTGCTGCCGTACATCCACAGCGCCCGCGAAGGCGTGCAGCGCCTGGGCAAGCTGCTCGAGCAGTACGGGACCTACGAAACCAACGGTATCTGCTTCTCCGACAAGGACGAATGCTGGTACTTCGACAGCATCGCGGGCCATCACTGGGCCGCGGTTCGCATCCCCGACGACGCGTATGTCATCGCACCAAACCGCTTCAACATCGACCATTTTGACTTCGACTCCGACGACACCCTGTGCGCGCCGGACCTGAAGCAGCTCGTCGACGACAACCACCTGAACCCGGATCCTGAAGGCTACAACCTGCGCCACATCTTCGGCTCCTCAACCGTCAAGGACACGCGCTACAACAACCCGCGTGCCTGGTATGGCCAGAAGTACTTCAACCCGGAAATCGAGCAGAGCCCAATCGACCAGGACCTGCCGTTCATCTGCCGCACGGACAAGAAAATCTCCGTCGAAGACGTCAAGTTTGTGCTGAGCTCCCACTACGAAAACACTGACTTTGACCCTTACGGCACCACCAACACTGAGGGTCAAAAGAAGCTGTACCGGCCAATCGGCATCAATCGCAACCAGGAGCTGCACATTCTGCAGATCCGCAACGATGTGCCAAAGGAAATCGCGGGTATTCACTGGCTGGCATACGGCCCGAACACGTTCAACGCGGTCGTGCCATTTTATGCCAACGTCAACGACACCCCGGCCCAGTACAAGAACACCGGCGCCCACTACACGCAAGGCAGTCAGTACTGGCTGTCGTACCTGCTGGCGACGTTTGGCGACTACGACTTCCACCTGTTTGAGGACTTCGAGAACATTTTCGAGCAAAACACGGTGGGCGAATGCCGTCACATCCAGCTGGAAACCGACAAGGTCGCACTGGACAAGCCGGACACCACCGCTTACCTCACCGAGGTCAACGCCAAGCTCGCCGACGTCTCGTTCAACAACTCCAACAAGCTGCTGGGCCAGATGATCGAGCTCGCCGCCCCGCGGATGAAGCTGCAGTTTACGTTGCACGACTAAAAGTCAGAAATGCACAAAAGAAGGTCTGGACACTCAAAACACGAGTGTTCAGGCCTTCTTTTTTTCGTCATCTATTCATAATCCTGACCACAGTGCAACTATGCCGGATAAGTATTTCCTCATGCCAAATTGCTTGACACACTCACTGAATCACCAACAACTTGGTATAATTAGCAAGCCAGAAACTGACCAAATAACGAATGGAGGACTCGCAAATGGCCACCAAAAAGAAAGAGGTTCAGCTCAACATCCGCATCGACTCTGCACTGAAGACTGCTGGTCAGAAAGTTGCCAAAGAGTTGGGGATTGACCTAAACACTGCCGTCAATTTGTTTATCGCCGCCATGGTCAGAGCGCATCAGCTGCCTTTTGGACCCTCAACTCTTCCAAGTGAAACCCTAGAGGCGCTCCACGAATCAGACCATTCCCAAGAATATAAGACTTATGACAATGCTGACGACATGTGGCGTGATTTGAACGTGTAATCCATGAGAATCATGTTTTCGCGCACACAGACTAGTCCTAAAACTGCACTAAACCAAAAAAGAAGCCCAGACTACAGGCTTCTCCTTAACTGCCGAACTAGATTGCAAATCCCCAGCGCCAGTTACGGTTACTCGCTCACACTTAGCAAGAATGGACTTAGGGGGTAACCATCCTCGTTAAAGAATGATGGGATCGGTGCATTACGGTATGCATAGCGCAGCTTTTCAACGTGCGCTGGCTCAGAAATAATCAGCTGATTGCCGGCCACTTTCACCTTCATCGGCTGCCAGCGACCATTCACCAACCCCTCAATCGGTGTTTCACCTTGCACCACCAGCTGAGTCGCCGGCTCGACCGTCAAGACGACCGCGTCCCCCACGCGCTTGCAACTGGTCACGCTCGGCGTTTGCCCCTGACTGAGGATCAAACTGCCAAGGCGCTGGCCGGCCGTACGCTTGTGGACAGGATGGATATTATGCTGCTCACCGGTATCGACGAGGGAGACAAGGTGAACGTCTTCCAGCCGCTGACTGGTGTGCCACTGCGCCTGACGAATCTGCGCCCACGCGTGATGCGGTTCATCTTGATACTGCGGCAGCTGAATAAGATAGACTGGCAAACTGCTCTGCTGAAAAGTCGTGCGCCACTGGATAATTAGCCGTGGCAGCAGCTTTTCGTAAAGCGCCGCATGGTCAGCGTCGTTTTCACCCTGGTACCACACCATCGCTTTGACGGTATAAGGCGCCGTCTTCTCGACCATCGTGTGAAACAGTCCGTTCGGCCGCAGGTAGCTTTCCGGCCGCATTGGCGGGGGCCAAGGCGTGTGACCGACGTGCAACTTCACTTGCTCCTGACTGAGCTCTGGGTGCGCCTGCATATACGCCGCCTTTTTGGCGTTGTACGCCTCGAGGATGGTGTTGTAATCGGCATCCGCACGATCGAAGTCAGCGACGCTCTTTCCATCCACAGCTTGGTGGTAAGGCTCGAGATAACCCGCGGCCAGCGCCGGATCAGCGGCTAATGTGGCCTCTGCCATCCAGCTTGATGCACTAGTGCCGCCCTTGAAGCATTCCAGCATCCCCAGCGGAATATCTGGGTTCGCATGCGCAATTTTATTCAAAGCGTAATACCCGACGGCAGACACATCGCCAAGATTATCCTTCGTCAAAGACTGCCAGCTGGGGGTCGCAACTTCCCCCCAACCAAAGGTGAGCGACTTTTCATACTCGATTTGCGGGGTGTAGTAGACATGGATGTTGGTCGCAGAGAAATTGGCTTTCTCCGTGTCAAACTCCGCGTCGTCCTGCAGCTTGTACTCAATATTCGATTGGCCAGCCAGCAGAAATACATCGCCGAACTGCACGTCTTCAGTCGTCGAAGTTTGGCCGGCCGTGATCGTTAACTGAGTCTTCAACCGATACGGAAAGCTGCCAAAGCCAACTTGCCACTTGCCAGTCTCCGGAACCACGGTGTCACGCTTCTGTCCGCCCAGTGAAACACGGACAAGTGCCCCACTTGGACCCCAGCCAAAGACTGACACTGGTTTAGCTGCTTGCAAAACTGCGCCCCCAGTAAACACTGGCGCTAAAATGACGTGATCAAGCATTGAGTTTCGCCTCGAGTGCTTTGATTTTTTTCGCCTGAGCTAAGTGCTCGGTGGCAACCGTCATCATGATATCTGCGGCAATGAAGTGGTCCTGTGAATGGATCAGCAGCAGAGACTTCTCTACGACTTCACCGCCCATTTCAGCAGACATCCACTGGGTTTGAATGTTGTGCGCATCGTGAAGATCTTTTTTCGCCTTGGCCAAGAGCTCGTCGGCCTCGTCAAACTTTTCCTCGTCAGCGGATTGCATGGCCCTTACGACTTCAGAGCGGGCGTTGCCGGCGATTGCAATCAGCTGCATCGCACGCTTTAACTGTTTCTCATCCATTAAGCTTCAGATCCTTTAGCACTATCTTCTAAAGCTGCTTTGTCTTCCTTTTCCTGTTGCTTCTGCGCATTGATCCGGTTGGAGACCTGAACGAATGGAATCCAAATCAAGGTTGCGACAGCAAGGTTAATCAGCTGGACAATGGCCCCGTTAATTGACCCGGAGAACAGCAAGCCGGAAAGAATCGGCGGCACGGTCCAAGGAACATTGTTCATGATGACCCCAATGAACCCAATCTTAGTGAAGAACACAGCAAGGTAGAAGCAAAGTGGCTGCACAATGATGAATGGGATCGCGTAGATCGGGTTCAAAACAATTGGCAGGCCGAAGGTGATTGGCTCGGAAATGTTGAAAATCGCTGGCATTAAGGCAATCTTACCAATCTTCTTATCAGAGGCCTGACGCGACGCAATGAGGATCGCGAGGACTGGTGCCAAGGCAAACGTCCCAGCAGCAATGGTCGAGAAGTTCATGAACATGGTGGAGTACAGGTGGTGTGCCTGGCCCAACATGTTTTGCGTATCGTTAATGTTCCAGGTCAAACCGAAGATCGGGCCCCAAATGGAAGTTGGGTGAATCCCAAACCACTGAAGCAAAGACCACGTAAACTGCGAAACAAAGGCAAACGCACCAGTGCCGGCAACGGCCATCGCTGGCTTTTGCAGCAGTGACAGCAGCAGATCCGGAATCGATTTGCCAGTCAGCGTGTTGGACAGGCCCGTGACGCAGACGAAGAATAGCATCGTGACCAGGCCTGGAATCAATGATTCAAAGCTGCGGGCAACAGCCGGTGGCACAGAGTCTGGCATTTTGATGGTAATGTTCCGCTTTAAAATCTCGTTGTAGATCACAACCGCCAAACCGGAAATGACCAGTGCGGCAAAGACCCCTTGAGTCCCAAGGTACGTTGAATTGATGGCGTTGGTGACGTCAACAGTGCTCTTACCGTTGACGTACTTGAATGTCCAAGGTAAGCAGATGAAGAACGCACCGACCGCGTAAATGACGGAGGTCATGTGCTCTTTGTTGTTACGATAGAACTTGCGGGACAGGATGTAAGCAAAGACGATGACCAGCAGCAGCGCCATGAGGTTCAAAGACCCATTGGCAATTAAGCTGATCAGGCCTTGGGTGGACAGCAGGCCGTTGTACAAGCCCGACTTGCTCCAAGCACCCCAGGAGCCAGCGATCACTTTACCTAACTGCAGGCCCTGCTTGCCGAAAATCAACCCGTTTAAAGGATCGACAAAAACCGACGAAATCATTGTCGCAAACCCAGCAATCATTGTGGTTGAGGCCACAAGAATGAATGAGTCACGAAGCGTTAGCAGCAGTTTATTCGCCGCAATTTTCCCAGCAGTCTTCGTAAAGCCTGCCTGGAATCGCGTCCATGCACTAGCCTTCATTGCTTGTCACCCCTTCGTTATCAAGCTTGTCGACGATGACCTTGCCATCCATCTGACCAAACTCTTGCATTGTCAGCGGCACAACTTTTGCTTTAGGATGCTGCTGCTTGACCTGGTCAGCCGCCCAGTTAATCTGCGGTGCGATGATGATCACGTCTAGATCGTCCCCAATTTCGTCGATCATGGACAAATCGGATGCGGTGACCTTGACATCGCGTTGGGCTGCGTCGTAAACCTTTTGCATCTTCGAACCAATCAGGCTAGTCGACATCCCGCCGGAACAAAAGAGTCCAACACGTAAAGTCATAATAATTCCTCCTTGAAACTGAATTTGAAACCCCTTACACGGATTAATATAG
This sequence comes from Lacticaseibacillus sp. 53-4, assembly GCF_016861805.1. Lineage (NCBI taxonomy): Bacteria > Bacillati > Bacillota > Bacilli > Lactobacillales > Lactobacillaceae > Lacticaseibacillus > Lacticaseibacillus sp. 53-4. The sequence goes on along the minus strand of NZ_BOLT01000028.1, from coordinate 18,071 downwards.
ATTCGTTGTCGTGAATAGTCAATACCCTTTTTAGTTGTTATGACCTTTTGTTCGAAAAAATTTTACAGCAGCGTCTCTTGCAGTGAATACCGGCTGGTGACAATTTCGGTTTTGCCGTACTCGAATTTTTTGCCCTGCGCTAAGTAAGATTCCTGAATCACTTCCAGCAGCGGGGTGCCGGTCTTGACTGACAGGGCTTTAGCGACATCCGCATCAGCCAGCGCAACGGCAAAAGAGCGGCGTGATGACTCTAAAGTCAAGTCCAGATCGTTTTGCAGAAAATCGTAAATGGATCCTTTTAGCACGTCCAGCCGCATCCCTTGGATCACCTTAACGGGCATCCACAGGCGGTTGTAGCCGACCGGTTTACCGTCCAACATGTAGCGCCGTTTAATATCGTAGACAAAGTCATAATCATTGACGGCTAGGCGTTTCTTGATCTCCGGAGTGGCCTTGGTGACCGCAAAATCCAGCACGTCGATTGAAACCGTCGCCGGGTCAATCAAATCAAAACTGCCCGGCTCCTCCTCGATTTCCTTATCACTCTTCACAAACGTCCCCGCGCCTTGAACCCGATTGATCAGGCCGGCCGACTGAAGCTCATCCAGGGCGCGTCGAACTGTAATTCGACTGGCGTTGTAGGCCTTCGCCAGGGCTTCCTCCTGGGGCAGCTGTTCCCCCACCTCATAGTCGTGATTCATAATTTTCTGGCGCAGCGTTTCCGCAATCAATTCATACTTCGTCTTCATGAAATTGGATACTCCCTTATCTCAGTGACTCATGTATACGGTGTCATCATGACGCATTTTAACACGATTCTGGCGATTTCTCTCATCAAATCATAAATTGTTATAACAACTCTTCAAATGAGGTATGCCATCGAACATCGCGCAGCCAAAAACGCGGGCACCACTTGTGGCCCCCGCAATGGACAACAATCTGTTTCTCACAGCAACAAAAGCTAGTTAATCCTTGAGACTAAACTCAACTGCCTGAGTCTCATCTGAATTGGGGCCAACCATCAGTTCGAACTTACCAGGTTCGATCACATACTCCCCTCGCTGGTTGTAAAAACCCAGCTGCTGGGCTTTGACTTCGAAGGAGACGGTCACCGTTTTACCAGCAGGAACCACTTCACGCTTGAAATCGATCAACCGTTTGACCGGTTGGACAATTGAAGCCACTTCATCATGCAGATAAAGTTGAATGGTTTCGGTTCTGTCAATATCCCCAGCATTCTCAACTGGGACACTAACTGTTACAGACTGAGCCGAACTGATTTGGCTCTGGTCAATCGTCGGCTGGTGATACGTGACCTCGCCATACGATAGCCCATATCCAAACGGGAATAATGGTCCAGTTGGCGCGTCTGTGTACCTTGAAACAAAGCGGCCAACATGTTGAGAGGTCTGTTCAGGCCGGCCTGTGCTGAGATGATTGTAGTAAATCGGGGCTTGGCCCTCGACCGCCGGCATACTCATTGACAGCCGACCCGAGGGATTATAAGCACCAAAGATAATGTCCGCTAAGGCGTGTCCGCCTTCGATACCTGGGAACCACGCCTGGATGACGGCATCAGAATCCGCGAGGACATCGGTCAGGACCAACGGCCGGCCACTGATGATTACCGAAATAACCGGCTTACCCAACGTTGCCAGCTCGTCAAGCAAGCGCTGCTGGTTATCAGGCAGTCTCAGCTTGGTTCTGGATCCCGCCTCGCCGCTTTGCAGCGTGTGCTCACCGCCGGCAAAAATAATAATGTCAGCACGCTTGGCAGCAGCAATTGCGCTATCGTGATACTTCTTCTCAGTTGCCGAATCGGAGATCTGACTGTTTGCTTGATCTTCCGGGCGCCCGGACTCGGCGAAGAAATCAGCATCGCGTATGATATCTGTCCCTTTTTCTACCGTCAGTCGACTCGCATCCAGATACTCACCGACCCCTTGCTTAAAGGTGATTGTATCCTTCGGGTCACCATGAATCGCCCACAGGCCCAACATATTAGACTCATCCGCATAGGGACCAATCAGTGCCACCCGATGATGGCTTGAACGGTCAAGCGGGAGCAGATGCCGCTGATTTTTGAGCAGCACCATCGCCTCCTGACTGACCCTTCTGGCCAACTGGCGCTTAGCAGGAGTCAGTAAGTTGGCTTTTTCCAGCGTTTCGGAGGAACCACGGAACGGGTCTTCAAACAGACCCAGTTCGTTCTTCAAAGACAGCACACGCCAAACCGCCGCATCGATTTTCTCTTCGCTCAGCCGGCCGTCCGCAAGCAGTGGTTTCAGCCCATTCGCGTAGCACGGCGACTTCATATCGATATCGACACCAGCATCCAAGGCCTTGTATGCAGCATCCTGTTCATCCGCTGCAAAGCCATGCTGAGTCAGCTCATAAATCGACGCATAATCGCTGATCACCACGCCGTTAAAGCCCCACTGCTTACGTAACAGATCGCTCAACAGCCATTTATCAGCAGTCGCCGGCACGCCGTTCAAAGTGGTCAACGAGGTCATCACCATTTTGGCGCCCGCCTGGACCGCCGCCTTATAGGAAGGCAGATAGTTCTGGTACAAGTTACTGATGGACATATCTGCAGAGTTATACTCCCGCCCGGCTTCAACTGCGCCGTAACCGGCAAAGTGCTTGACGCAGGAGACAATGCCCTTGCCATTCTTGAGACCACTTTGAAAGCCGCCCACCATCGCTTTCGCAAACTGCGCGTTGAGATATGGATCCTCACCAGTCGATTCCAAGACTCGGCCCCACCTGGCATCATGAACGAGGTCGACCATGGGCGCGAAAGCAACCTGCTGGCCGCCAGCATACGCTTCTTCAGCGGCATTCTCGTAAGCCTTCTTGATCAAAGCTGGATCCCATGAGGCCCCCATTCCCAACGGTATCGGGTAAACCGTCTTGTAGCCATAGACAATATCCGACATGAACAGCAGGGGAATGGCGTGCCCGCCTTTAGCCAAATGTGCTGCTTGCAAGCGATGAATCTGCTTTGCGCCGGCCACGTTCAGAACCGATCCGGAAAGATCGACCATCCGCTGAGTGATGCCAAGTTTGCGCTGAGGCCCCATTGAAATATCTGAAGCATTGTAAAACTCCCCGGATAGTTGGACCAGCTGGCCAATTTTTTCTTCGATTGTGAGTGATTTCAATAACTGTCTAAGTTTTGCTTCTTCCAATCTTATCCCTCCATACTCTGGATATGTGCTGCGGATTGTTTAGCGGTGCTGAACGGCGAATCACGCTTTGTTGACACCCAGACCACCGGGCAGCAATGATGATCGCGGCCGAGGTTCTCAATCTGCAGCCGGGGTCGTCACCGTTGCTTGTGCGAAAAGTGAACGGTCGGTTTCCCCGAAAAACTGAGACTGGCGAATTGCGACAGTCCCACTGAACTTCAGCTCCCCTGCGGAATGGCCAATCGAAAACTGGTATTCGCCCTGGTCGAGAGTCCATTTCATTTCGCTGTTCAAGTATGCGAGTTGACTCGGTTCTACAGTGAACTCGACCTGCTTGGTCTCGTGTGCCATCAGCGGCACACGACTAAATCCTAGTAGTTCAATGTTAGGCTGCACCATCGAGGCGTGACGATTTTGGCCATACAACTGAACAGTCTCCGTACCTTCACGGCTACCGCTATTGGTGACACTGCATGCAACATGAATCGTCCCCGCCGAATCGGCGGTCGCTTTAAATGCGCCATAAGCAAACGTCGTGTAGGCTAAGCCCGCGCCAAAGTAGTACCGGGGCTCGTGGGGACAGTCCACGTAGCCGTCAAATGCACCACCAGTCGCCTGGTGATAGCTCGAGCCATTCGGGTGATTGTAGTAAAGCGGCAACTGGCCGGCGGTATATGCAGTGGTTGCTGGCATTCTCCCAGTGGGTTCGCAGTCACCAAAAAGAACACTGACGATGGCCTCACTCCCACATTCGGCAGGATTCCAGGCTTCCAGAATTGCGTCTGCGTATCGGTCAGCCGCATCACTGGAAATTGGCCGACCGCCGAAGTGCACGATGACCAGTGGCTTATTCAATCGTGCTGCGGCTTCAATAAAGTCTTCCTGACACTTCGGTAAATTGATGTTAGTGGCATCGATTCCTTCCCCCTGTGACGCAGAAGAGCCAGTGCCGTACTTACCGCCAACTGTGATGATGGCGACGTCACTTTGCCGAATCGCATCAAGTGCCTTGTCAAAGTGACTTTCATCATCCCCAACATACGGGAACCCATAGGCATAATTGACGGTCGCACTCGGAACGGCCGCTTCAATTTGCTGGCGTAAAGACTTCATCTGCGGTTGCTGAGAGCGAGCAAAGGCTTCAACATCAGGATTTTCCACGTCAACGTTGGATCCAGGGTAATGTTTCTTCGAGCCTGCAGGCGTCAGCTCAGACTTGACGTCCTCAACTCCGGCCATCGTATTTTTAACCCCGAAATGCTTTTCAATCGTCGACATATAGGTATAACCGCCAAACATCGTGCGAATTGCGTCGGCATGCCACCCAACCAAGGCAATCGACTGCTTGTTCTTGCTTAAGGGTAAAATGCCCTTATTTTTGAGCAAGACTAATGACTCGGTGGCAACCCGCCGACTCGCCGCAATAGCTGCCGGCTGGCTGAAGCTGTGCGTCACCTCAGTCGGCGCTTCTGCGAACGGATGATCAAAAACGCCAAGTTCAAATTTAAGGGTCAACACACGCTTCACTGCCGCAGCGAGGGCGTCATCAAAGTCCTTTTGACCCACGTACTGCTTCAGTACCTCTGGCCGGTAGGCATTCATTGAGGGCAACTCCTGATCGACCCCGGCAAGCAAGGCCCGGTGTGCCGCGTCGGCTAATTGTGCGCCTAAATGATAACGGGTAAAAATCTCGCTGATGCCGCTATAATCGGAGGCCGTAATGCCATTGAAGCCCATCTGGTTGCGTAACAAATCTGTCAGCAGATGCCTTGAGCCGGTCACCGGTTCCCCGTTAATGGCACTGTAACAAGGCATCACGCCTTTCAGATGACCCAGCGAGATGGCCGCCTGAAAGGGCTTGGCATACACTTCATGGAGCAGCCGCTCCGGAATGTTCGCCACAGCCGCGTGAATGCCGCTTTCCGCCGCCTGATAGCCGAGGAAATGCTTCGCGACCGCAGCTGTCCGGCCGTTTTTCTGAATCCCTGTCACGACTGCAGTGCCCATCTCACTCGCGAGTGTTGGGTCCTCGCCAAACGTTTCACCCTGACGGCCAAACCGCGCATCGCGAGAAATATCAAGGACCGGCGAAAAGGCCAGTGTGGCCCCAACCTCTTTTGTTTCGCGCCCAATTGCCTCGCCCATTTGTTCCGCTGCCTCCGGGTCGAACGTCGCAGCCTGCGCGATGCCGGTCGGAAAACTGGTGGCACCAGGCAGTTTGACCCCGGTCAGCGTTTCGACATGGAACAAAGCCGGAATATGGTGTGGTGAAAGCGCGATGATTTTCTTCTGGATTTGGCGCTGCACGCGGGCCACGTCTTCGATGTGTTGCATCTCCTCACCCACCAACAACGAGACTTGGCCTGCGCCACTGGGAAAATCGTGTTCCAAATCGTCATTCGACCAGGCGGCCTGATTATAGCCAACTAACTGGGCGACTTTCTCCTCGAAACTGAGGTCATTAAAGAGCTGGTCGACCCGTTGTTTGATTGTTGCTGAGTCATTTGCTGAATTTGACATTTTCTCTTTCTCCCTTTTCGCCTGTTTCGTCCACAAAACCTCACGCGGGCCTAACTCGCATGAGGTTTTACTCTGAATTGGGGTCTAATCTGCGTTAAGTGCAGCGTTGTTGGCCTCTGACCGAATCGCCATCTTCACGAACGGGATAAACATCATCACGTCAAACACGAAGCAGATGATCTGCACGAGCACTGGCATAATGTGACCGCCTGAAGCCAGGTACGTGTTGAGAAATGGCGGGGTCGTCCATGGAACGGCGATCGCGATGGCGGGAATCGCGTGGATCAACTCCAGCCAGTAGTAGATCGTGCTAGTGATCGCACTCGCGAACACATAAGGAATCAACATGAACGGGTTTAGCACGATTGGCAGGCCATAAATCATTGGTTCGCCAATGTTGAAAATCCCTGGAATTAATTCCAGTTGGGCGATTGACATATAGTGTGGCGACTGACGGGCAACCAGGAAGATTGCCACGCAGACAGAGACGGTCGTCAAACCCATGATCATCTGCAGGGTTTGACCGATTGGGGCACCTTTTAAGTTCATCACTGAGGCCCCGTGAAGCAACTGGTTGGTCAAATCATTCTGATTGATGGTTTTGATAGGTTCAAAAATCGGTGACAGCGCAGCAGGGTGAATCCCGAAGAAGAACACTAAGTTCTGCGCGATAACGGTGATAAAGGCGCCACCAACTGAGGTCCCGACGCCTTGCAATGGCGCTTGAACCAGTTTGTAAATCAAGTCCTGCATCCCGGTAAACCCGAAGGCACGGATGATGAACTCGATCGCATTGATCACGATCACACTAATGGCCAGTGGGATCACTGAGGCGAACGCATTCAAAATGGCCGGTGGGACGGAATCTGGGAGCTTAATCGTCAACTTGGTGTCTGATAAGTGAACGTACATCGCAGTCGACAGCAATGCGACAATCATGCCAAGAATCAGGCTGGTCGCCCCGAAGGAATCTTGGGTCCAGACGTTGCCAAGTTTGCCCGCAGTGCTTTGCGGAAAGACCAAGAAACTACCGAGCAGCGCAATGATGGCTGAAACCAGTGGATCGGCGTGCTGATACTTGTTCTTCGCCTTGCCGGCTTCAATATAATTTTCAGTCAGCATGTAGGCGATGGTCACCGTAACCACGATTGAAATCAAGTTGTTGCACACGTTGGTGATGGCATTAGGAAAAGCCGTCCAGTGCTTCCCGAACACGAACACCAGAAATTTCTGGAAGGGGTCTTGGTCAAGCGGCAACGTCGTATTGACCAAGTTAATGCGAAAATTCTGAAGCAGTAACCCGACCGACCCGACCAGGCTCATTGGCATCGCCATGATGAACCCGTCGCGGATGGCGGCTAGATGCTTTTGGTTACTGATTTTACCGACAACCGGTAAAATCTTTTCGCCAATTTTTTGCAAGTTCACGATTCTCACTCCTTTGACAATGATTACTGTAACGAATATTCAATTGAACTGACAGTGTACCTCAGTATAGATGGGTCCTAATCCTGAGCAGCTGCGGCATCGCACCGATCTGAATGCGGTAGCGTTCGTCGCCATTGAGCATTCTGCCCGCGTGCCACCCATCGCGTTCCCAAGTGCCTTCTTCAAGGCTCAGCAAGCCGACCTTGCGCCGTGGATCATCAGCAACCAAGTCCACATACAGATTGACCCCGAAAAGCAAAAATTCATTATCGGCGAGCTGGAGAACAAAACCCGCTGAAGGCGATACGTTTCCTTCCTGCTTCAGGAAGTGCACCTGCGCCTCGCAATCGGCTAACTTGATTTGCCGGCCGCGGTCGGCCGCCTGACTGATCATAAATGGATGCATCTGCGCTGTCTGGCGCTTGGAAACGAGTAACGGTAAGAGTCCCGCCAAAAGCGCATTAGCGCGGGCCAGTGCCGGCCCGGTTTGGTGCCAATCAAAAGCGTCGGCATCGATGGCCACTGCTTTTAACACATGTTCATCAAGGGCCGCTGCTTGGCTGAAGAAATCCTCAGCACCAAAGGGCGAAAATAGCAGGAGATTATAATGACTAATTGCATAGATAAGGTTGGACACAGTGCGCAAATCCTGCCTAGTTTCGGGAACCAGCAGCGCTTGCTGGGGGGCCGCATAAGCATCGCTCACTTCCTTGAAATTCGGCACGTAGAGATCTGGGGCGACAAGATCAACGGCCGGCGCCACCTTTTGCCAAATCGGCAGCATCCTCACAGTCAGCCCCCCTGTGGGGTAGTTGCCTGGGCGACCGAGCGGCTTTTCGAGCCAGGCGTTTACATACATCGGCAAGGCGTACTGCGCCTTGCCTGCCGCGGCGATTTGCTGCACCGCCGCGGCGTATAGAAACGCCATGTAGGCCTCTCCGGCTTGGGCGCCAAACTGCTGTTGCCAGGTCGTGTCGGGATTTTGACTGAGTGCTCGCGGCAGGGTCTGACTTAGCGCCTGATCCTTGGCCACTGAGTAGTCAAAGTCCGATTCAAGCAGCCCCACTTCATTTTCCACCTGCACCATGATCACGGTTGATTGTTCAGCATCAGCCTTCTTGATGAAGGCCATCAGCTGGGCGAACGCCTTGGCATCTTGCGAAACCGCTCGCTGATCGGCGGGCGAAATCGAGTATAAGTGCTGACCGGCCTGTTGTTGTGCGTATTGGACTGTTGGATTGGCTTTGAGCCAACCAGGGACATATGACGACAATCCGTTCTTCCATAGTCCGAACCAGAGCAACACCAGTTTCACCTGGTGCGCTCGCGCCCCCACGATCAGGTCTTCAACTGAGGAAAAGTCGAACTTGCCCGGTGCGGGCTCAACCAGCTCCCAATAGACTGGCACTAACAGGGTATTGATGTTTAGTGGCGAAACGCGAGGCCACACCTTTGTGTTCATATATGCCGTACTGCTGGCACTAGAATTGTGACATTCTGCCGCCAAGCCGATGAATGGTTGATCATCGACCATTAGTACGGTCTGACCATCAAGTTCTTGTAGATGTGGCGTGGTCATCAGTAATCCCTCCTTGTCGCTAACTGAATGACAATGTAGGAGACCAAACCAATCAGTGAAAGAAACCCTTTTCATTTTGAACGATTCTGACTCATCGTCAGCAAACGTCATCGAGGCCTCGACTGGGTAAACTGAAATAAGTTAACTGAGTGAAAGTAGTGGTTGCGCACCACTCTCAAGGCTTGGTCTAACAAGGAATCGCACCCTTGTTCTCTCCTACACGAGCTATCATACGACAAATGTAGGGGCTTACATTTTCGTATCGGAGTGGTATATTCAGCCTATAAGCGATTATTCACAAACATGAAAAGATTTTCAAAGGGGCAAGCCATGACATTGCAGGAAAGTATGCTTCAAATTTTACAGACAAATACGATCAACTCGACCCCGTGGACACTAGCCGACTGCATCCTGCGTCTGGGGCCCAGGTTAGCCAAAATGTCCATCACTGAACTCGCACACCAGTGCAACGTTTCAGAGCCGACCGTTAGCCGCTTTGTCGTGGCGGCGGGGTTTCGCAACTACACCGACATGCGAGACAGCGCCCGCAAAGAAAAGCTTGCCCTTAAGTCATCTGGTTTTCACATCCCCGAGACAAAGCTGAGTCTAGTCAAGAACGAGCCCCGAGAGTACCTCAACTTTTTTGGGCGCGAGCTCAACCGGACCATGACAGACTTCATCAATAATGCTGACATCTCGCTGTTTGATCAGTTGGCTCAAGCAATTCATCACGCGTCGCGGGTCTTTATTTTCTGTTTTTCCAGTTCGCGATTAATTGCAAATATTATTCAGACCGACTTGGCGCGATATGGAAAAATTATCTACGTCCCCAGCACTAGTGATGAGCAGGTGATCGAGGCCAAGCAGCTCAGGCAAGGCGATCTGGCAATTGCGATTTCAACTTATGGTTACTTCGTCAGCAAGTTTTCTGCCACGATCGACATTATTTCTAACTCCCCCGCTGACACAGCGCTGTTCACCCAAAATCCCGGCATCCCAGAGACATACCTGTTTAAGTCTGTGTACGCCGTCACTAAAACCAACAATCCCATCACTGGCTCCTACATCTTGCTCCTCGCCACCGAGTTTCTCGTCCGGCGCTACGCAGAGACTATCGGAGACGATCGTTAATCCCGAGGTTAGAAGCTCCAACCGAGGGTTCCCGGCCCAAATCAAAAGCAGACGTCCGCATGAGCGTCTGCTTTTGATTGTTCGTTCGATTCAGAGAAGTGCCAATCTTGGGTGGTGGTGCTAAGGTTCCAGCTCAAATTCCATCCGCGTCGGGGTGTGGTCCGAGTACTTAAACCCGGTATCCACAATCTTGACCGACTTGGCCTTGACGTTCGGCGACAGAATAAACCCATCGATCAGCGTCACGAAGCTCTTCCCCGGTTCCCAGGGCTGGTCGAGCGCGCGCACCGACGGCTGGGCCGCCTTGGCCAAGCCCATGGTCGGGACGTGGAAGCCGGCCGGCAGCTGGTCGTACGGGAACAGGTGCGTCCAGGTCTCATTTTGCGGCTTCGTGTGGAAAATCGCCGCGGAATCCTTCAGCAGGCGGTGGTTGTAGTCGCCGCCGACGATCACGTAATCGCCTTGCTTGTACGCTCGGTCGATGTACTTGAACAGCTTGGCGAACTGCGCCTGCTGAATCGACCGATCCTTGGTGAACGCCGACATGTGGATGTTGACCAGCTGGAGGTGCTTGCCGTTGCTGGTGGGCGTCTGCGTCACTGTGAAGGCGCGGTCGAGGTCGGTGAACTTGGTCGGGTTGGTCGCGATTGGCAGCGAGTACCGCCGCGCGCCCGTCACCTTGAAGCGAGTCATCGTCACCAGCCCAGACTTGGCCGCGCCGATCGGCTGATTGAACGGGTAAAACAGGTACGGTGAGTCGTAGTTTTGCCCGTAGACGCTGCTGTACTGCTGACCGAACGCGGCGCGAATGCCGGCCACCTCATCGACGTGCTGCGAGCGGTCACCGTCTTGGTCCACTTCCTGGAAAAAGGCAAAGTCCGGATCGCCTTGGCGCGTGGTGTTGATCACGCCGGCCAGCGAGTCTTGGACGGCCTTTTTACTATAGGCGCGTGAGTACTTGCCCCCATCCATGAAAAAGGAGTAACTCGGCGGGTACGAATCGTAGCCGATGTTGTACGACTGGGCCAGGTAAGTTTTCCCCACCTGCACCGCGCCGGTCTGGTTGTGCTGGACCCGCAGCTTCAAGTTGTCAGGCAGCCGGTAGTAAGCCGCGTACAGGTAAACAATGTAGCCGCCAAGAACGACGACCGCAGCCCCCAGCAGGCCCCCAACGATTTTTAGCGCGCGATGTTTTTTCACAGCGTCAGCCTCCTATTTTTGCATCCGCTTTATCGTACCACGCCAAGCCACTTTTTCCAGCAAATAAAGCGACCCCAAGCGCGTTACAGAACCGCTTTCGCGTGTTATTCTCAAGGTAAGAATTGGGGGTTTTAGGATGACTATCACCATCGGCAGCGGCGCCACTCGCCGCGACTTATCCGACCAGGACGCAATCAAGCTCACCTCGGGTCGGGACTTTTGGAGCAGCGAAAGCGTCGCCGGCATCCCCGCCATTCGCATGAGCGACGGGCCGCACGGGCTGCGCTACCAGGCGCAGGCGGCCGACCACCTCGGCATCAACGAGGCCGTGCCCGCGACCGCCTTTCCCACTGCCAGCGCGTCGGCGTCCAGCTGGGATCCCAGCCTGCTCGTCAAAATGGGCGCGGCGATCGCCGAAGAGGCGCGCTCGATGAACGTTGACGTGGTGCTCGGCCCCGGCGTCAACATCAAGCGCAACCCGCTGGGCGGGCGCAATTTTGAATTTTTCTCCGAGGACCCGCTGCTGACCGGCGCACTGGCCACCGCGTGGACCTCCGGCCTGCAGTCAAAAGGCGTCGGCGCCTCGCTCAAGCATTTTGCCGGCAACAGCCAGGAAACCGACCGGCTGCGCTCGGACTCGCTGATCGACGCCACCGCCTTGCACGAGCTGTACCTCGAGGCCTTTCGCCTCGCTGTCACTCAGAGCCAGCCGGAAACGGTGATGATCGCCTACAACCTGCTGAATGGCACGTACATGAGCGACCACGAGTACCTGCTCAACACCGTGCTGCGCGGACAGTGGGGCTTCAAGGGCGCGGTCGTCACCGACTGGGGCGCGCTGAACGACAAGGTCGCAAGCCTCAACGCCGGCACCGACCTGGAAATGCCAAGCTCCGGCCACCTGTTTGATAAGCCCGCCCTGGCCGCACTGAAAACCGGCGCGCTGGATCGCGCCCGCCTCACCCGCGCCGTCGCCAACATCGCGGCCATCGCCGACCGGAAGCGCCCCGCGTTCACCGGCGACCGCACGGCGCTCCTGCAGTCCCATGTCGCTTTGGCGCAGGAGATCGAAGAAAACTCGGCCGTCCTGATGAAAAACGATGGCACGCTGCCCCTGCAACCTGGCCGCAAGCTGGCCGTGATCGGCGCCCTCGCCGACCAGACGCGCATTCAAGGCGCGGGCTCGTCGCACATCACGACGCCGCAAAGCACTTCCATTTTGGCCGGACTCAAGGCCGCCGGGCATGCATATAACTACGCGCCGGGCTACGCGCTTGACGGCCTGGCCGACGAAAAACTGGTCAAGGCGGCCACGGCCGCGGCGAAAAAGGCTGAAGACGTGATCGTCGTGCTGGGGCTGCCGGCCACTGCCGAGGCGGAAGGCACCGACCGCACCTCAATGGCGCTGCCCGCTGATCAAGCCGCATTGCTGCACGCCGTGGCGGCCGTCAATCCGAATGTGGTGGTCCTGCTGGTCGCCGGTTCGGTGGTGACCACGGACTGGGCCAAGGACGCCAAGGCCGTGCTGAACTTGTTCCTCGGCGGTGAGGCCGTTGGCACCGCCGCCGAGCGCCTGCTCTTTGGCGCGGTTTCCCCATCCGGCAAGCTGGCCGAGACCTACCCGCAGCGCTACGAAGACGTGCCCTCCAGCGCGCTGTACGGCAAAAATCCCCTGTCGGTGCCTTACGCCGAAAGCCTGTACGTCGGCTATCGCTACTACGACAAGGCCAAGCAGCCCGTCGCCTACCCCTTTGGCTTTGGGCTGAGCTACACCACCTTTGCCATGAGCAACGCGCGCTTAAACGCCGATCACCTTGGCAAAACCGACCAGGCGCTGACCGTCACCGTTGACGTCAAAAACACGGGCACCATGCGCGGCGCCGAGGTCGTGCAAGCCTACGTCAGCGAAGACGATCAGGACCAGCTGGTGCCCAAGCAGACCCTGGCCGCTTTTCAAAAAGTCTGGCTGGACCCCGGTGAACAGCAAACCGTCACGCTGACCCTGCCCAAGCGCGCTTTTTCACGCTGGGACGATCAGCATCAGCAGTTCACCCTGACCGGCGGCGCGTGGCACGTCTGCGTCGGCAACAGCAGCCGCAACATGATCACGCAGCTGCCGCTGACCGTGGACGCTCCCGCTTTTCGCGTCGAGGCGCCCGCCTGGTACCGCCAACCAGTTGGCCTGCCGAACGTGGCGGACTTCACCGCGCTCAGTGGTCTGGCCCCGGCGCCGGTCCGCGCGCCGCAGCCCGGCGATTTCACCCGGCTCAGCGTGCCGCGCGCCTTGGCCAAGTACTCGCGAGTCGCGCGCCTGGTCGCCAGCGTCGTCATCGCCAACATGCAGAAAAATGACGGCACGCCCAAGGACTCACCGGAAGGCCAGTTTTTGGCCACCATCGTTTGGGACACGCCGCTTGTCCGCCTCGCCCAGCAAAGCGGCGGCAGCTTGAAGCTGTGGATGGTCGATTTGCTCGTCGCCTTGGCCAATCACGGCAAAAAAGCGCCGCAGCCTTAGTCTTTTTCCCCGCACGACTCGTCAGAATAGGAGGGATCACCATGAGTGAAGTCAACATTCATCGCCACCAAGCGCCGGCGTGGTTTGAAGCCGCCGACTTTGGCATTTTCATCCACTGGGGTCTATACAGCGTGCCGGCGTTTGCGCCCAAACCCGTGACCGGCCCGGGCAAGCACCCGACGCTGTACGAGCAGTTCAAGCACCAGCCCTACGCCGAGTGGTACGGCAATGCCATGCTCTTCCCGACCGGCCCGACCGGCCAGTACCACCGCGAGCACTACGGCAACGCGCCGTACTCGGACTTTGCGGACACTTTTCGCGAAACGGCCCGTCAAGTGGACGTCGAGGCGTGGGCGGACGCGTTTGCCGCGGCGCACGCCAAGTACGTTGTGGTTGTCACCAAGCATCACGACGGGTTTGTGATGTACGACACGCAGGTGGAAAATCCGCGCCGCCCCGGCTACCACCTCGATTTTGACTTTGTCGGCCAGCTGGCCAAGGCCGTTCGCGCCCGCGGCATGCGCTTTGGCGTGTACTACTCGAGCCTGCTCGACTGGACCTTCAAGCACGAGCGCATCCAAAGCGCCGCGACCATGCTGCTGGGCTCCGACCACTCAAAGCAGTACCGCGATTACGTCTGGGCCCAGTGGCACGAGCTGATCGACCGCTACCATCCCGACATTTTGTGGAGCGACATCGGCTACCCGGAGGATCCGCGGCTGCCGCAGCTGTTCCGCGATTACTACGCCGCGGTGCCCGAGGGCATGGTGGACGACCGCTGGAGCGACTACCCCGGCTGGATGCGGCACAAGGCCTTGTACCCGTTGTTCAACGCGGGCGGCGCCTTCGTCAACTGGCGCCAGGAAAAAACCAACAAGACCGCCGCGCCGCAGTACTACGACTACCGCACGCTGGAGTACCACACCGTGTGGACCGGCGCGCCGGATTACTACGAGATCACCCGCGGCATGGACTACTCCTTCGGCTACAACCGCGCCGCGCGGCCAAGCGACTTCATCACCGCCAAGCAGGTGCGCCAGATGATCGCAAACGCGCGCCCGCAGCGCGGCCGCCTGCTGCTGAACGTCGGGCCGAAAGCCGATGGCAGTTTGCCAGCGCCGCAGGCCAAAGTGCTGGCAGATTTGGCGAGTAAAGCGTTATAGTTGATTCTCCCGAGGACTGCTTGTTCTTTGGTTCTCTCGCAGAAAAAATCATGCTATACTTGAAACATAAAGAAAGCCACCTCTGCAAAGGTGACTTTCCCGCAGAACCGCCTAAAGAGCGGTGGTTTACATCTTAACTAAAAAGTCGCGATGCTTGCCAAAGTTCAGCGCGGCTTTTTAGTTTGCTTCTTTTTTCGGCCGCGGCCGAACGCTTTTATCAGCTGACACACTGCGTCATGCAGCATGATAATCCTGTAGACAAGGCGCGTTAACGCCATGACCAGGAGTTCTAGCCAGCCAATGCAAGCCGTGATTGTCGCCAATGCGCCAATCACAAACAAACTCGTACCTCCTTTCCTTAGAATTAGAGGACATGAACATCAAGTCCATTAGCCTCACCTTCTTCCGAAAACAGATACCACCGCTCATTAACTTTTCTGCTCCAATAATCATACTGGAAATACGCCTAATTGCCTAGTGGCTCTAACCATCCAGCCATTTTTTTGAGTACACCAGAGACAAAAAAACGTGGCTCAGGCCACGCCTTCTGAACACGATTTAGTACTGATTCTTCATCTGCTTCTCGGCCGCCGCCCGGTCGAGTTCGCCGGCGTTGACCTTGGCCATGAGCTGAACGTCGTGGTCGTTGAGCTTGTAGAAGGTCAGGACGAGCGAAGCCAGCACGGCGCCGATGGCCGGCACCAGCGCGGTGACTGCCCAGAGGCCGCTCAAGGCGCTGGCGCTTTGCGTCACGTGCTCCGCCTCCAGCGCGGCAAATGAGCTGGCCGTGATGGCCTTCCAGCCGAACAGGCTCAGCACGGCCAGGCCCAGCGGCGCGTTCATCGAGGACAGTTTTGCGGCAAAGGACTGCACGGCAAACGCGATGCCGCGCGCATCGATATGCGTTTTGAACTCGCCGTACTCCACGATGTCAGGCGTGAAGGTCAGGCCCAAAACGCCAATCAGCCCGACCGGAATGGCTCGCAGCACGACCATGATCAGGTACATCGTCTTGTTGTGATAACCGACAAAGTACATCGCGAACGCCAGGACCGCCAGCGCGATCATGCTGTAGTAAAACAGCTTGAACTTATCAATGCGCTTCAGGATGCGGCCCATGAACGGCGAGAAAATGATGGTGGGAATCGCCACCAGCACGGTCGTCAGCGTTGCAAACAGCGCGGTGCCAAACAGGTAGTACGCGGTGAACAGGCCGACCACCTGGTCAGTTTGGGTCAGGCCCCAGAACAGGTAGCCCAGGTAGTAGATGCCGAGAAACTTATTGGTGCGCAGGTAGTGAATAATGTCTTTTAAGTGGTAATGGCTCTCCGTCCCGGCCTTGGGCTTAATCCGCTCCTTGCCAAACACGGACACTGGGAACATCAGAACCAGTGTCATGACCGCAATGATCGCGACCATCTGGGGAAAACTCATCCCCACCCGTTCGGAGACCAGCACCGGCCCAATCACCGTGACCAGGAAGCTGCCGGCCAGCGCAAACAGGCGCGCCATCGACAGGATCGAGTTGCGCTCATTGACCTGTGCCGTCATGCTGGTGATCATCGCGTAAATCGGCACATCGCTCATCGTGTAACTGGTGTCCCAGATGATGTAGGCAATAACGAACCACACCAGCTTCATGGTCGGCGTCAGCCCGCTGGGAATCAGGAATAAGATCAGCGTCGTGATCGGCACGGTGAAGCTGGCCAGTCGCAGCCACGGCAGCGCCTTGTTGCCAGAGCGCCAGTGCACTTTGTCGTACAGCACGCCAAACAGCGCGTCGGCGAAAACGTCCCAAAGCTTGGCGATGAACATCGCCGTAGCCACTGCGCCAACGTTGACGCCGTTCATCATCAGGTACGTCGTGGAAAAAGCCGTCAGGGTCATGTACCCCATCGCCTGGCCAGTGAAATACAGCCAGTACGTGATCCGTTCGCGCGGTCGCGTCTCGGTTTTTGGTGTTGGCTCCTGAGCTGGTGTTGGTTCGTTCATTGTGGCTCGCCTCCCGGCATCATGGTCGCAGATTCGACATTGATTGTTCGCGATCATTATACCCCATCAACCGCTTGCACCCGGCCCAGATGACTTAAAAGGATGCCCGATTTTTCTGCATGCTGAAAGCCGCCCGTCTCGATGTAAAAGAGGGTGCCAGCATCACATGGGTGATTCAATTCGCCGCCATGGTTGCCTCGCTTTGCATGAGACGCACCAAATCGCGCGCATTATTCACGATCAGATCCGCCCCGGCGGCCGCGTATTCCCGCCTGATTTTCCACCGCAGCTGCTGCCGGTCCTGGTTGGTCAACGCCAGCCACTGGTCCTTGGCCAGTCCAAGCAGACTCGCGCCTTCGATCACGCCGACCGCGTTGGCCCCCGCCGCCTGTGCCGCACGAATATCGTCGAGCGTATCCCCCAAAATAATCGTGCGGGCAGGATGCTGCACGCCCAGCTGCGCCATGGCCAGGCGGTTCATGGCCGGATCCGGCCGCCCTGCCTCGACATCCTTCGTGGTGATGTTGACGTGCGGTCGAAATCCCTGCGCCGCCACCAGCGGCAGCAGATCCACGATCAGCTCTGGATCACCGCTGCTGGTGGTGCCATAGGGAATGTGATTAGCCTCCAGATAGGCGATCAGCTCGCGCACGCCAGGCTTCAGCTGCGCGCTAGTCGGCAGAATTGCCAGCCGCGTTCGTTTGATCGCGGCCAGAATCCGGACTGCCAAGTCATCAATGCTGGTCGTGCCAAAATTGGCGGCCGCCCCATCGCGCACGGCGGCATCCTTCAGCAGCTGATAGATGTGGGCCAGGTCGGCCAGCCCCATGTCGCGTCGAATCGCACTCTCCGAAAGTTTCACGCCAAAATTTGCAAAAGTGCGCTGAAACGCCAGCAGCGTGGCGCGACCGCCGTAGTCAATGGTCGTGCCTTCCCAGTCAAAAATAACGGCTTCAATCACCATAACGTCCTCCCAAAATCCTCAAAAAGCTGACTCACAGATAAATGACAGGCTATTTGCGTGCCTCCTAACCACCACGCGAGAAGATTCCGCATCTCACCCTTGTAATTCCTCAACATAAGAAAAAAGTGACGGGGAATTTTCCTCACTTTCACCATACCCAAAACGTGTAAAAATCTAAGCCGCTCCATGTAAGGGTTAAGTTAAAATCCTGCGGCGAGTGTAAATACTCCGAAGGGGGGATCATCAATTTTCGGTTTATCATTGAACGTCACCGCCAAAGAAGCTGGCACAATGTCCGCTTGGCAAGCCAATAAAAACCACCCGTCGAACGGGTGGTTTTCTCTGGGGCTATAAGCCCCTGTTGCTGGCTGCGTCTCAAGGCGCT
>NZ_BOLT01000027.1:0-36373 GCF_016861805.1 Lacticaseibacillus sp. 53-4 | reverse complement strand
GTGATTCCGGGTGATGCGGCCGATGGCAGCAAAGACATCGATCTTGGTGAAGTGCCAACCGTAGCGGGTGACACGATCAGTGTCACTGACTACAAACCAGCTGACGAAAATGATAAGAAGACCGGTTACACGGTCACGATCACGCACGCCAATGGGAATACTGAATCTAAGAATCTGTTCAATGGTCAAGATGGCCAGACGCCACAAGTTGAAGCTGTTAAAGGCGACGACGGCAAGACACATTATAGTTTCTATGTGCTTGGACCAGATGGGACAACGCATGTGCCTGTCGGCACGGTGGATACCCCAGAAGTACCAAAGGTCAAAGCAGACGGGGACAAGTATGTCTTCTATCTGGATAACGGAACACCGGATGATCCATCAGATGACACCACTCTTGGAGAAATTGAGAAGCCAGCAGCTGGTAAAAACGGGGATACGATCAACGTTACACCGCTGAAGGGCGACACTGAACATCCAAATGGCGGCTACACTGTCGAGATCATTGGTAGCGATGGGACGACCAAGAGCAGCACGCCTGTCTACAACGGGAATGATGGTAAGACACCGCAGCTTGAACCGGTAACGGACCCAGATACTGGCAAGGTCACTGGCTACAAGTTCTTCGTGATCGGTGACGACGGTCAGACTCACGAAACGGTCGGTACTTTCGATGTACCAGAAACACCGAAGTCGAAACTGAGTGACGACAAGAAGTCTTATATCTTCTACCTGGATAACGGTACGCCAGACGATCCAAGTGATGATACGACGCTTGGCACCGTGCCGATTGGTGATACGATTGCGGTGAGTGACTACAAGCCGGCTGACGACAGCGATAAGAAGACGGGTTACACCGTCACGATTACGCACGCCGATGGCACGACCGAAACGAAGAACCTGTTCAACGGCGATGCCGCAACAGCACCGATCATTACCCCTAATAAGGATGATGATGGCAACGTTCTTAGCTACACGATCACTTATCCAGGTCAAGAACCAATCACGATCTACAATGGTACTAAAGGTGAGAAGGGTGACAAAGGCGATGCCCCAACGTTAGAAGCAGTTACAGATCCGAAGACTGGCAAAACGACTGGGTACAAGTTCTGTGTCATCGATGGCAATGGCGATAAGCAAGAAGTAGGTGGTTTTGAAGCACCGAAGGACGGCGACACGATTTCGGTGACTGATATCACACCGACAGATGCTGATTCGCGTACTGGCTACATTCTGACCATTAAGCACGCTGATGGGTCGCAAGATGTGAAGACTGTGTACAATGGCCAAGATGGTCAAACACCAGTCGTAACACCGATTACTGATGTCTCTGGCAAGGTGACGGGCTACACCTTCACGTTGAATGGACAACCATCTGGCACGGTGCTCAACGGGACTGATGGCCAAACACCGCAAGTAGCAGAAGTCAAAGACGATGACGGTAACGTCACTGGCTACGAATTCTACTATGTCAACGGCGATGGCGAACGAATCGTTGTGGGTCAAGTGGCAGCGCCAAAGCCAATTACGATTGTTGATAACACCAAGGACGAAGACGGCACCACCACGTTGACCTTCTCTGATGGCAACAAAGTAACGATCAAAGATGGTAAAGATGGTGCAGCCGGCCGGACACCTCAAGTGAAGGCAGTTGTTGGCGAAGATGGCAAGACCAACTACGAGTTCTACGTCACCGATAAGGCTGGCAAACAAACTCCTGTTGGAACGGTCGAAGCACCTAAGGACGGCAAGACACCGAAGATCGAACCAATCACTGATGGTGATGGCAAGACGATTGGCTACAACTTCTACTACACCAACGATGCTGGCAAAGAAGTATCCATGGGTCATGTTGATGCACCTAAGGATGGTCAAACCCCTACTGTTAAGCCGCATACTGACAGTGAGGGTAAGACTGACGGCTACATTTTCACCTTGAATGGTGTTGATTACACTGTTCTGAATGGTAAGGATGCTGCTGCGCTGACGGTCACTGGCTCCACGATTAATGAAGCCGGCGATACGGTGATCACCTTCTCTGATGGTTCTCATATCACTGTGCCAAAAGGACAGAAAGGAGATAACGCTCAGACCCCTAACGTTCGCGCAGTTACAGGC
This sequence comes from Lacticaseibacillus sp. 53-4, assembly GCF_016861805.1. Classification (NCBI taxonomy): domain Bacteria; kingdom Bacillati; phylum Bacillota; class Bacilli; order Lactobacillales; family Lactobacillaceae; genus Lacticaseibacillus; species Lacticaseibacillus sp. 53-4. The sequence continues at coordinate 34,255 of NZ_BOLT01000027.1, read as the reverse complement.
GAAGACGGCAAGACCAGCTATGAGTTCTATGTCACTGATAAAGCTGGCAAAGAAATCCCTGTTGGTACAGTCGACGCGCCTAAAGACGGCCAGACGCCAGCGGTTACACCACACACTGATAGCAACGGCGATGTTGATGGCTATGTCTTCACCCTTAACGGTAAAGACTATATCGTCAAGAACGGTGCTGATCTGACCGTTAAGAGCACCACCCTTGATCCGGATGGCAATACGGTCATCACCTTCTCCAACGGCTCGCAAGTCACGGTTGCTAAGGGTACTGACGGCAAAGATGGTAAGGACGGTCAAACGCCTAAAGTCCGCGCAGTCGCAGGTGAAGACGGCAAAACCAACTACGAATTCTTCGTCACCGATAAAGATGGCAAAGAAACCACAGTTGGGACAGTCGAAGCACCTAAGGATGGCAAAGACGGTCAGACGCCGACGATCGAAGCAGTTAAAGACGGTGATGGCAACATCACTAACTATAACTTCTACTACACCAACGAAGCTGGCGAAAAAGTATCCATGGGCTCGGTTGAAGCGCCTAAGGACGGCCAGACACCAGACGTCAAGCCGCACACTGACAGCAACGGCAATGTTGATGGTTATGTCTTCACCCTTAACGGTAAAGACTACATCGTCAAGAATGGCGCTGATCTGACGGTTGACAATTCCATCACTGACAGCGAAGGCAATACGGTCATCACCTTCTCCGATGGTTCACAAGTCACGATTGACAAGGGTGCTGACGGTAAAGACGGCGTTGACGGCAAAGATGGTGAGGACGGTCAAACGCCTCAAGTCCGCGCGGTCACAGGTGAAGACGGCAAGACCCGCTATGAATTCTACGTCACCGATAAGGATGGCAAAGAAACCACAGTTGGGACGGTCGACGCACCTCAAGATGGCGCTGCTGGCAAAGATGGCAAGACCCCTCAAATCGAGGCTGTCAAAGACGACGATGGCAACATCACCAGCTACGACTTCTACTATCTCGATGATGCCGGCAACAAGGTGACGACTGGTACGATCCAAGCACCTAAGGACGGTAAAACGCCTGAAGTTAAGCCGCACACTGACGGCAATGGCGATGTCGACGGCTACACCTTCACCTTAAACGGTGTTGATTACACCGTGAAGAATGGTAAGGACGGCGTCGATGGCAAGGATGGCGAAGACGGTAAAGACGGCGTTAACGGTACGAACGGTAAAGATGCGACACCGCTGACAGTCACCGGCTCCTTCATCGATGAAGACGGTAATACCCGAATCATCTTTTCAGATGGCTCTACTGTTCTTGTGAAGAAGGGTGAGGACGGGCAGACACCGCAAGTTGAGCCGGTTACCGATGCTAATGGCAAGGTTACTGATTATAACTTCTTCTACTTCGATGAGGACGGCAAAAAGATTTCTGTTGGAATTGTGCCGGCGCCGGCTGACGGCAAAGATGGCCAGACGCCAACTGTCAAGCCGCATACCGATCTCAATGGCCAGGTCGATGGATGGACCTTCACGCTTAATGGTGTCGATTACGACGTTTTGAACGGCGCCAAAGGAGACAAGGGAGATGACGGAACCGCCGGAGATACCGGTGAAGGCGGCACAGATCAAACCGACATTGCTGGTGATGGGATTCGGGCTTTGTTTATGAATGCAGTAGCAGAGCCAGTTTACCAACTCGATGATGCGGATAACCCACCAGACACCACGACGGGGACACCAACTGGTGAGCCGAGCGGCAACCCAACTGGTACCACGACGGGAACACCAACTGGTGAGCCGAGCGGCAACCCAACTGGCACCACAACAGGGACACCAACTGGTGAGCCGAGCGGCAACCCAACTGGTACCACGACGGGAACACCAACTGGTGAGCCGAACGGTAACCCAACTGGTACCACGACCGGGACACCAACCGGTGAGCCGAGCGGCAACCCAACTGGTACCACGACAGGGACACCAACTGGTGAGCCGAGCGGCAACCCGACTGGGACCACGACAGGGACACCAACTGGTGATCCGAGTGGCAACCCAACTGGTACCACGACAGGGACTCCAACCGGTGAGCCGAGCGGCAACCCAACTGGTACCACGACCGGGACACCAACTGGTGAGCCGAGCGGCAACCCAACTGGTACCACGACAGGGACGCCAACTGGTGAGCCGAGCGGCAACCCAACTGGTACCACGACCGGGACACCAACCGGTGAGCCGAGCGGCAACCCAACTGGGACCACAACAGGGACACCAACTGGTGAGCCGAGCGGCAACCCAACTGGTACCACGACCGGGACGCCAACCGGCGATCCGAGTGCGCAGACATTTGGTCAACAAACCTCAACGACGGACGTTCCAGAGCATCAAGAGGCTCGGCCAACGCTCCCCGATACGTTAGGAACCGGCGATGATGATTCGGGCCAAGACACTTATCGGCAGGGCACTGCAACAAGTCGGAATGGTCTGACGAGTCGGGTGTTGCTCGCCAACGCATCTGGTAGCAAAGCGTCTGCAAATGGCAGGCCTACGCTTCCTGAAACAGGTAATTCAGACGATGCGGCCTTGATCATGATTGGGGTCGGCGTCACGATTGCCGACGCATTGGCAGCATTCTCGGTTGCTAAGAAGCGGCGGGATTCAGATGATGATCCGTTGTACTAAAAACTCGCGTTGATGTGAGTTTCACGCAAGCTGGGTACCTTAGGAGACTGAGGTAGCCAGCTTGTTCTTGCATCGCCGGTTTCTCTTTAACTTTTCGAAGTGGCTGGCAGATTATTGGGTTCGGCGCTGCCAACAATCTTATTCTCACTATTGAAAAGATTAGCAGCCATGCCGTGCTGAAAGCCCAGCAAACACGGCGACTATGAGACTCTGTGCTAGCTACGGTGTAAATATGGCCTGCCAAAATTATCCCCGATTGTATGATAACAAAGATAATTTAGCTTGAGTGTCTTCTGTCATGACATGGATCGGAGTAAACTTGGACCAGGTCGAAGTGGTTATCCTCGATGTCGGCGGTTGCCGTTACCTTCAGCTTTACTGTTGGCAGCCGGAAGGACGGAGGAGATTAAAACTTGAACAGCAGTGGATGGCTTGTCATTTATCAATAAAAAGTTCAGGTGCGACGCATTGATTCAATGGCTCACCTGGCAATCTGGATTACTTGGAGGAGCAGAGATGAACAAATGGTTGAGTATCGTAATTGCGGTGGAGTCGGCGAACGTTCATGATCTGGCTGTGCCACTGTCATCAATCAATAACCAGCTGGGGGTGGATTTTCGGCAGATCGAAGTCCTTCTGATTGATAACGGTCGCTATCAATTGGAAGATCTGGAACCGCTGCGGGTGTTCAATCACCTTAAGTTCCGGTATATTAAGCCGGCCAAGATTTGGCCTTGGGCAATGGCATTTCAACAGGGGCTAATGCTGTCAACAGGAAAATATGTCACGTTTATGGGCCCGAACATGCAGTTTAACTCAGTTGACGTGCTTCAGCAGGTTTTCAGCAAGATCTCAGCTCAACCTGAGTCTCAGCTTGTTTCCGGGTTATTGTTGCGGCAGCAGATGAAGTCTGATCGGACCTATCGCTATCAGGTCGAACCGACCGCGCACTTGCTAAGTGGCCGTTTTGTCAGCCGCGCATTGATTATGCAAGACCAGATTACTTTTGAAGACTTTGGTGCGTACACTGAAATGTACGTTGGCCAGCTCATCGAGGCGGTGGCACAACACACGCAGACGCTGGAAAGTGCCATTACGGTGCAATTTCTCGGCAGAACCGTTTCTGATGCTGTTCTTGCGCCGATGCCGGATAAGATGCAACTGGAATGGGTCACCATGATGAGCAGCTATCTGCTTAGATTGCGTACCCTAGCACCTGATCAATATCGTGAGATACTGGCCAAAACAGTCATCCGGTTCTATTCGCAGGCTGGGCATGATCCAGCTATGACAGCTCAAATGGCTGAATTGACAGCGCAGAATGCGACTATGTGGCCTGACATTCTGGCTTTCGTTGATCGCGTCCGGACCACGGATCGGACGCCAACGGCACCTTGGAATGCCGATGCTTCAGGCTTTTCCGCATATTTACAGCGGGTGTCGCCGTTAAGCGCTCGCGTGTCGATTACTGTCTAATAAAATCGCTTGACTGAATAAGTTTGGCCGTTGGCAGTTATTTCTGAACGACTATTTGACTCGCGCAGAGTTTGAACTGCTTGACAGATGCTGAAGGGCTGTTTTGAAAACGAAAAATTGACGCTATCTGATTCATTACTCAGACAACGTCAATTTTTATATACAATGGAAATAGAGCTTGAAAGACTGTACAGACTAAGTCCCTGATATCACTTTGTGTTGAGTCGTTAAGATTCTATTTTGAGCTAACTTAAGCCGCCGTGCCAAGCGGTATTGCTAATGCTCGGGGTAAATGTTACTGGAGTGACGTCGTGAGGTTGTTTAAAGTCGCGCTCGCCTCGGCCGTTCCCGTTGGGTTGAATCAAATTGACCGCTTCAGGAAGCCATGCTGAAGCCACTGTTAACGCAAGGTCTGGCATGGCTTTGTGTGGATCTTGGCTTTCGTCGACTCAAATCTACTGCAAAGGTGTTGCTTAGGTTCACTGTTGTTCAAAAGAAGCCCGGAATGACGCTCAGTTCACGTCATCCCGGGCTTTAAGGTGTTAAGTCAACGGTCATGCTTCATCGGTAACGACCAGTGACTTAATGGCCTCGCGCTTGTCCATGGCCTGGTAGGCGGCATCTATGTCGGCCAGCTTGAACGATTTAGTGAAGACCTTGCCGGGGTGAATGGTGCCGTCGAGCACGGCCTTCAACAGGAATTCTTTGTCGTAGGTGGTGACCGAGGCAATCCCACCGGTAATGGTAATGTTGCGTGAAAAGACGGGCTTGAGGTCCATCGCGGCGTTGTGGGGAATGCCGACGCGGCCCACGCGAGCACCTGGCCGGCCAGCCTTGAGGGCAGTGTCGACAGCCTGCTCGGTGCCGACACATTCCAAAACGACATCGGCGCCGATGCCGTTTGTGAGCGCCATGACCTTAGCCACGCCGTCGTCGCCGCGCTCAGGTACGATGTCGGTGGCGCCGAATTCAACAGCGAGCTTTTGGCGATCCTCGTGGCGGCTCATGGCAATGATCCGCTTGGCGCCACGCATTTGCGCGGCAATCACGCCGCACAGGCCGACCGCGCCGTCGCCGACAACCACAACCGTATCTCCGGTGCCAACATTGGCCATGCGGGCGGCGTGATAGCCGGTTGCCATGACGTCGGCTAAGCTGAGCAGCGACTTGAGCATCTCCTCGCTGTAATCAGCAGGCTTGCCTGGAATCTTGACCAGTGCCCACTCGCCGTGCTGGTAGCGCATGTACTCGGCCTGTGCGCCTTCGCTGAAGTTATCTCGGTAGCTGAGGCAATTCGCATCAAAGCCTGCACGGCAGGCGGCACAGTGGCCGCACCCGTGGGTGAACGGGGCGATGACAAAGTCGCCCGGTTTGACTGTGGTAATGGCGCTGCCGACCGTTTCAACGACGCCGATGGCCTCATGGCCGCCGTTTTGAGAATGCTCTGGGACCTTGTCGAGGCCGCGATAGTCCCACAGGTCAGAGCCGCAGACACAGCTGCGAACAATGTGGAGAATGACGTCATCGGGTGCCTGAACGGAAGGCTTGGGCACGTCTTCGATGGCCACTTGGCCTGGTTTGATAAAGATTGCATCTTTCATTTAATAAGGACCTCCATTTGCTAGGCGTTTGATCAGGTCAACGCCCAGTCGTGTTTATTATGCACGTTTTGAGTGTGGCAGGCGAAACTAAAAATTTTGCCGCGGGCGCGTCGCTAATTGCGGCACTGAGAGTCGGTGGGCAAGGATTTTAGTAAAATCGCGTGTCAGGTTTCCTCACCCTCCTGCCGAGGCAAAAAAAGTCGCGCCCCAATCGGCAAGACGGCGATCTGGGACGCGATGTTAATGTTGTGCCTCAGTTTTCGGCTTTTCCGGTCAGTTCCTCCAGTGCCGCGTGCAGGCCAGCCTTCTGCTCGGCCGTGACGGTGGGGTAGGCAAGTGGCAGCTTCTCAAGCCGTGCGAGGATGAGCTTGGACACGATCAGTCGGCCGAACCACTTGTTGTCCGCCGGAATGATGTGCCAGGGGGCCTTCTTCGTGGCGGTACCGGCGATGGCGTCCTGATACGCTATCTGGTAGTCGTCCCAGTAGCGGCGTTCGCGAATGTCGGCTTCGGAGAACTTCCAATTTTTGTCGGGCTGCTCGATTCTGTCGAGGAAGCGTTTCTTCTGCTCGTCTTTGCTCATGTGCAGGAAAAACTTCTCGATCACAATGCCATCGCGGCTGGCCATGCTTTCCATGTGGCGGATGTCCTTATAGCGCCGCTGCCAGAGCTTGGGGGTCACGTCAGCCACGGCGTCGATGTTTGGCAGGTGCTCGAGGAGCAGGTTCTCGGGGTGGACGCGATCGACCAACACCTCCTCGTAATGCGACCGGTTGAAAATGGTGATGTTGCCAGCCTGGGGAAAGGCGACGCGGGTGCGCCACAGGTAATCGTGGGCGAGCTCCTCTACGGTGGGCTGCTTGAAGGACACGACAGTGGTGCCTTGCGGGTTCACACCGGACATGACATGGCGGATCATGCCATCTTTGCCGGCCGCGTCCAGGCCTTGAAAAATTAGCAGCAGGCTGTAGCGTTTTTGCGCGTAAAGTTTGCCTTGCGCCTGGGCCAAGTCTTGGACATTTTGAGCAATTTCTGCCTTGATCTCGGCTTCCGTGAGCCCCTGCTCGGTTTTGGGGATGTCCGTATCCCAGTCCTTGATGCGAAAATTGCCGGTGCCATCGTACGTGAAGTGAGTCAGATCTAATTTCATGAAATGCCTCCTGCAACTTGTGAGTTAGCGGTTTGCTTTCATTATACGCGGTTCCTCGGTTCACTCGCACAACTGCCAGTTCATGGCGAGGCAAAATCTTTGCCGTGTCGGCTGATCCGGGTTAAACTGCAACTGTCGCTTGGGAGCTGCCGCCTGAGCGGCTGATCAAGTTTGTCATTTTCTGTTCCACTCCTCTTCATCTTTACGCCGTTCTCGCCAGGGGTCGCGGGGACGGCTTTTTTGCGCGCAGGACCGTTTTACTAAAATTCCGTGGAATCGGTCGCGTAAACAAGTGTGCAAGGACCTGCCACAAGTCCGCAAATGCAGGGATTTATACCGTGATACCGGCACGTAAAAAATTTCTTATTAAACTAAATTCCCAAAAATATTCTAGGTGTAGCCAATAATATTCTATGGTTACGGGGTCCTTGCCCCTGTACACTAAGAATCAAGAAAGCGCATACAGGAAGCGCTTAAAGGGAGGAGGTTACACCATGAAGAAGCAAAAAGCACTAGGGGCTTTGACTTTAGTTTTGGGGGCATCACTCCTGCTTGCCGCTTGCGGCTCAAGCTCAGGCAGCGGCTCCGACAAGACGGTTGCCAACAAAGACAAACCAGTCGTGTTCTATAACCGTCAGCCATCAAACTCAAGCAACGGGAAACTGGACATGACGACCTTGAAGTTCAACAAGGACACCTACTATGTTGGGTTCGACGCCAAGCAAGGGGCCGAAGTTCAGGGCAAGATGATCAAGGACTATATCACCAAAAATATTTCGAGTATCGACCGCAATAATGACGGCGTGATTGGCTACGTACTCGCGATTGGGGACGTTGGCCACAACGACTCGATTGCCCGTACCCGCGGCGTTCGTGAAGCGCTGGGCACCGGCGTGAAGAAGGGCGGGGACATCAATTCCGCCCCAGCCGGCATGAACACGGATGGCAAGGCCAGCGTGGTCAAGGACAGCAAGCTAACCGTCGGCGGCAAGACCTACACGATCCGTGAACTGGCTTCTCAGGAAATGAAGAACAACTCAGGCGCGACCTGGGATGCCGCGACCGCGGGTAACGCGATCGGCACCTGGTCCTCAAGTCTGGGCAACAAGATCGATGTTATCGCGTCAAACAACGATGGCATGGGCATGGCGATGTTCAATGCTTGGTCCAAGAAGAACAAAGTGCCAACCTTTGGCTACGATGCTAACTCCGATGCCGTTGCGGCAATCAGTGAAGGCTACGGCGGCACGGTCAGCCAGCACGCCGATGTGCAAGCTTACCTGACCCTGCGCGTTCTGCGCAACGCCCTGGACGGTGCTAAGAAGGGCACCGGGATCGAAACCAAGGACAAGGTGGGCAACGTTTTGGCCAAGGACACCTACGCATACCGCGCTAACGAGCGTTCCTACTACGCGATGAACGTCCCAGTCACTGCTGACAACTACAAGGACTTCATGAACCCGACCAAGACCTATCCGGATGCTTCCAAGCAGCTGTCGACCAAGACTTCACCAGAAAAGAAGGTATGGCTGGACATCTACAACTCCTCAGATAACTTCCTGGGGTCAACCTACCAGCCGCTGCTGAAGAAGTATGCGAAGCTGATGAACCTCAAAGTTGAATTTATCGGCGGCGACGGCCAGACCGAATCCAACATCACCAACCGGCTGGGCAACCCGAGCCAATACGACGCCTTTGCTATCAACATGGTTAAGACTGATAATGGCTCCTCATACACGTCCATTCTGAGCCGGTAATTCCGCCTCTGCACTACCTGCAACTCCAGGGATCAGGGATTGCCCCGTGCTTCTCGCATTTCGGAGCCGCCCCAGACCCTGGAGTTGTTTTATCAAAAAAATCAAGCAGGCGCTGGAAAGGAAGACGTATTATGCAGGATTCAACCACACTAACACCAGAAAAACCAGTCATCGGTGATGACGTGATGCTGGCCATCCGCAATCTGAGCAAGTCCTTCGGTCGCAACCGGGTCCTTCAACACATTGACATGGACGTCAAGAAGGGTTCTGTGATGGGCTTGATGGGCGAAAACGGCGCCGGCAAGTCGACCATGATGAAGTGCTTATTTGGGATCAAAACGCGCGACGAAGGGCAATTTTTCCTCGATGGTAAGGAGGTGTCCTTCGCCGGGCCCAAAGATGCCCTGGAAAACGGGATCGCGATGGTCCACCAGGAGCTGAACCAGGCGCTGGACCGCAGTGTGCTCGACAATCTGTTTCTGGGCCGCTACCCAACGACCTCACTGGGCGTCATCAATGAAGCGCAGATGCGGCGGGAAGCGACAGAACTGTTCCGCCGCCTAGGGATGACGGTCAACTTGACCCAGCCGATGCGCAAGATGAGCGTGTCACAGCGGCAAATGGTCGAAATCGCCAAGGCGATTTCCTACCACTCCAAGGTGATCGTCCTCGACGAGCCGACCTCGTCCTTGATGGACCGCGAAGTGGAGAAGCTGTTCGACATGGTCCGGATGCTGAAGAATCAGGGTATTTCGATCATCTTCATCTCGCACAAAATGGATGAAGTCTTTCAGATTTGCGACGAGGTGTCCGTGCTGCGGGATGGCCATTTGGTCATGACCAAGAACACCAAGGACACGGATCTGAACGAACTGATCAAGGCGATGGTCGGGCGGCCGCTGGATAACCGGTTCCCACCGGTCGACAACAAAGTCGGCCATACCATTTTGTCCGTTCAGCACCTGTCCACCAAGTACGCCCCGTACCTTCAAGACATCTCGTTTGATGTCGGGCGCGGTGAAATCTTCGGGCTGTACGGGCTGGTCGGCGCCGGGCGCACCGAGCTTCTCGAAACCATTTTCGGCGTACGGACTCGCGCCGCGGGCCGCGTGTACTTCAACGGCAAGCTATCCAACTTTAACTCCGCCAAAGAGGCGATGGAGCACGGGTTTGCCATGATCACTGAAGAGCGCAAGGCCAACGGGCTGTTTTTGAAAGGCAGTTTGACCTTCAACACCACCATCACCAATTTGAATGCCTACCGGCGCGGCCCGGCCTTGTCGGATCCGAAAATGACCAAGGCGACCCAGCACGAGATCAAGGTCATGAACACGAAGACCATGGGCCCGGATGAGCTGATTGCCAGCCTGTCAGGGGGCAATCAGCAGAAGGTGATCGTCGGCAAATGGCTGGAGCGCGCCCCGCAAGTCTTCATGATGGACGAGCCGACCCGGGGGATCGACGTCGGTGCGAAGTACGAAATCTACGAGCTGATCATTAAGATGGCCAAGGAAGGCAAAACGATCATCGTGGTGTCCTCAGAAATGCCCGAGATCCTGGGCATTACAAACCGCATCGGGGTCATGTCGGACGGTCACCTGGCCGGGATCGTGGACACCAAGAAGACCAATCAGGAAGAGCTGCTGAGGCTCAGCGCGAAATACATGTAAGGGGGAGACACACATGGCAGAAAATAAAGTGCTAACCGCGCAGGCCAAAGCAGCCCTGCGCAAACCAATCAATGACGCGGTAGACAAGATTCAGGCCCAGGTCAACGAACTGCGCAAAGACGGGACGGATCAGGTCATCAGCCTGAACAGTCACATTGAAGCGCTCAAGCGGGACAAGAGTCTGAGCAAAGCAGAACGGGACGCAGGAATCGAAGCCGACAAGAAGGCGTTGGTCGGGGCCAAGCAGGTCGAGGCTGCTAACAAGGACCAAGTTGCCAAGTTGGTCGCGCAGGCCGAGACATACATCAAGGATCATTTTGACAAGGAGTACTACCAGCCCGTTGCGGCGAGCTGCGCCGAGGAAAAAGTCATCGCCAAAAAGGCGTATGACGAGCAGATCGCCCGCTTGGAACAGGAACACAAAGCGACGGTCGCCAAGCTTTCCGACCGCAGTGAGATCAAAGAGGAGAATTACGTTCACAAGAACAAACTCTTTGACGCCAAGGTGACTCTCCAGGCGCGCCAAAGTCAGATCAAGGACCGCCAGCACGAGGCGTTTAACTACCAGTACCACCTGCTGGATCTGCTGCGGATGTCGAAGTTCACCTTCTCTGAGAACATGAAGCAGAAGTGGGAAAACTACAAATACACGTTCAACCGCCGCGACTTCCTGCTGCGCAACGGCCTGTACTTTGCCATCATCATCGTTTTCATCATTTTGGCGATCATCACCCCAATCATCAAGGGCTCCTCGCTGTCGACCTACAACAACATTCTCAACATTCTGCAGCAAGCGTCACCGCAGATGTTCTTGGCGCTTGGGGTCGCCGGGCTGATCCTGCTCACCGGGACTGATTTGTCCATTGGCCGCATGGTCGGGATGGGCATGACCGCGTCGACCATCATCATGCACCAAGGCCCAAACACCGGGGAAGTCTTTGGACATATTTATGACTTTTCCAAAATGGGGCTCTGGCCGCGCGTCGTGCTGGCCCTGGTCGTCTGCATTGTGCTGTCGACCGTCCTGAGTGCCATTGCTGGGTTCTTCACCGCAAGATTTGGGATGCACCCGTTCATTTCTACCATGGCCAACACGCTGATCATCTTCGGCTTGGTCACCTACGCCACCAAAGGGGTGTCATTCGGGGCCATTGATCCGGCCATTCCAAGCATGATCATCCCACAGATTGGTGGGTTCCCGTCAATCATTTTGTGGGCGGTAGCAGCGATTGCCATCGTCTGGTTCATCTGGAACAAGACCCGCTTTGGGAAGAATTTGTACGCGGTCGGCGGCAACCCTGAAGCGGCTTCCGTTTCCGGGATCTCCGTCTTCGCCGTCACCCTGGGCGCCTTCGTTCTGGCCGGCATTCTTTACGGCTTCGGTTCCTGGTTGGAATGTGCCCGCATGGTCGGGTCAGGTTCCGCCGCTTATGGTCAGGGCTGGGAAATGAACGCCATCGCGGCCTGCGTGGTCGGCGGCGTATCCTTCACCGGTGGGATCGGTAAGATTTCCGGGGTCGTCGTCGGGGTCATCATCTTCACTGCGTTGACCTATGCGCTGACGATTCTTGGGATCGACACGAACCTTCAGTTTGTCTTCTCCGGGATCATCATCCTGGTCGCCGTCACCCTCGACTCCCTGAAGTACGTTCAGGAGAAATGACGAGGCGGCAGACGCATTAACCTCGGTTCACAAAAAGCCGCAGCGCTACGCTGTGGCTTTTTGCGTGACGGCGGGGGCGCTGGTCATCAATTTAGCCTTGCGCAATCAGAATCACAGTAAATAAACAAGGGCTTTGAGTTGTATTTAAGCGCTTACATGATACACTAAAAAAGGTGATCAATACGCTGGGGATTTAGTAAATGCGATTGTAAGATTAAGGGCAACGACAGGAGCATACTTATGGGGAAGTACAGCGTGCTGTTAGTAGAAGACGCGCCAGTGGCGTCGAGTTTAAAGGAAATCATCCCGTGGGGTGAGCTGGGTTTTCAAGTTATCGGGAGCGTGTTTTCAACCGAAGCGGCGCTCAGCATGATCGGCGCAACGAAACCGGACGTGGTGTTGACTGAGGTCAGCGTCAACGCGCTGACGGATTTAGCCGTGGTCAAGCGCGGCAAGGAACAGTCGCCGGAGACGGCGTTTGTGATCTTGACGGACTGCAACGATTTTGAATGCGCGCAGCAGGCAATGCGCCTGGGGGTGACCGACTACCTCACGATGCCGCTTGACGTCGCCGAGCTGCGGGCGGTGTTGATCCGCCTGCGCCAGACCCTCAATCAAAAGCGCAACACCCTCCAAAATTGGCGTGCGATGCAGCATTGCTACCGCGATTCGCTGCCGGTGATGCAGACCAATTTTTACGCCGCGCTGATCGATGGACAGATTGAGCGCCAAACGCTGAACGCCTACCTGCACGATTATCAAGTCGGTCTGACCGGCCCCTATTACGGTTGTCTGGTGCTGCACACCTCCACCGCGCAGGCCCCTGATGGTAAGGATGTGATGGCGCTGCGGGCGGAGGTGATGAAACAGGCCAGGGACTTTTTCGGGGCGCTGTGGACCACGGTCACCTTCTGCTATCTGCGCAACACGGTCATCGTGGTGGAACTGCACACCGAAAATGATGCGGCCGGATTGACCGACGATGCCGATCGGTTCTGCAAGCTGGTCAAAAATGCGCTTGGCGCGGTCATCACGGTTGGGGTGGGGCCGGTCGTCGATGACCTGCTCGAGCTTCCGGTGGCTTATCATGGGGCGCGGACCGCGGTGTCGTACCGCAGCTTGTACGGAGCCTGCAAGGTGATCAACATCAAGGAAATCGCGCCCACTGAAGTCAGCGACTTCACGCCGATTCCCGATGCGGCTTTGGCAGAGCTGCTCAAGGTGGTCCACGTTGGGCCGGATGAGGCCATCGTGCAGGCCGTCGATGTCTACCTGGAAAACGTCAATCGCACCGCGACCTGCATGGCGCATCACACTGTGGTGATCAATGACCTGGTGTCGTCCCTGTACCGCTTTGCGACCAACAATCATTTGCAGATTCCAGAGCTGACTGACCACCCGAAAGATCTGTACGCCCGGTTGCCAGAGCTGTCCCCGCAGACGTTGCGCCAGTGGCTGATGACCCTGTGTCAGACCCTCAATCGGCAGCTGGCCCAGGCGCGTGACAACTCGTCCAGTGCGCTGATTCAAAGCGCAAAGGAGTTCGTGCGGGCACATTACAGCGACGAGCAGTTGTCGCTCAACGACGTGTGTCAGGCGCTTGGAGTGTCCAACTCGTACTTTTCCACGCTGTTCAAGCGTGAGGTGGGGCAGTCATTCATCACTTACCTGACGGATTTTCGCATGGAGCGGGCCTCAAGGCTGCTACTGGAAACAACCGAAAAAAGTCAAGTGATCGGTCACTTGGTTGGTTACGCAGACCCCAACTACTTCAGCTCCGTGTTTAAAAAGCACTTCGGCAGCTCCCCAACGCAGTACCGCGGCCGGCTGGTGAAAGTTTCAAGCGGTAAGTAACGCAAGTGGCCGAGCCATCAAGTGCGGTCAGCCGAAAAGAGAAGGACCTCTGCACCCCGATGCGAGTTTAGAATCGCGGTGCAGAGGTCCTTGTGGACTGATTTGACGCAGAGGGGCACTTTTGGTCGCTGCTCACCAGTCCAGTGGGCTGATCTCGATTCCGCGCCGCTTGGTCTCAATGAGCCGCCCGGTGCTGGGCCAGTAATCTTTGGGGCCAAAGCCGCAGTAAAAAATGGTGAGATTGGTGTGGGCGCGCACGCCGGCAATGACCTGCTCGAAGTACGTCAGGTCGGTGGTGTTCAGGCTGTGCAGGGGCAGTGAGCGACGGCGGTGACCCTTGGGTGAGATATTCATAAAAAAAGAAATCGCCCCGTCCGCTTGAACCTTGCTGGCCATCAAGACGTAACGGGTGTTGTACCGCCTGCGAAAGGCGGCATCAATGCGTTCGTTCAGAATCCGGACGTCCTGGGCAACAGACATGGTGATCACCTCGCCACCATTATCGAACAAACGTTTGCTTTTTGCAATCATGGTGCGGTGATTTTCTTGCGCAGTCGCAGCGCCGGCTCACGCACGCGGGCACGACGAGAGTTTTCGAGAAAAAGGTTGCCAGCCACCTTTATCTAGGCTATGCTATTTACGTAGCCGGCAACCAAAAAGCCGGTCGTGAAAGGAAGATACATACAATGAGTCAGGTATTAGTCATTAAAGCCCATCCGTTTGGTCCCGATCGCTCGCGCAGCATGAAAGTACTGGAAACCTTCATGAAGCGCTATCGTGCAAGCAATCCGGATGATGCGATTGTTGAACGCGACCTGTATCAAGAAAACTTTCCAGAACTTGACGGCGCGATGCTGGCCGCGTTTGCACCGAATGCAACGCCTACGGCAGAAGCTGGTGCCAAGCTGGCGGTTTTCGGTGATGCTTTGAATCAGTTCAAGGCGGCCGATAAAATTGTGATCGCCAACCCCATGTGGAACCTTGGTATCCCGACCAAGCTGAAGTCCTGGATCGATGCAATCACCGTGGTGGGTCAGACCTTCCGTTACACCGCCACCGGTCACATTGCGCTGCTGCCAGGGAAAAAGGTCATGCACATTCAAGCCGCTGGCGGCAAGTACGAAGGCAAAGACCCGGCGACCCAGTATGTCCATGCCGCCCTTGAGTACCTGGGAACAGAAAAAGTGATCGATTTGCCAGTTGAAGGCATGGATCACTTCCCCGATCAGGCCGAGGCAATCGTTGCGGCGGCAGAGCAGCAGGCTGTTCAGTTGGGCCAGACATTTTAAAACCAGTGAAATGTAAGTAAGAGCCATCGGGCAGCCGCCTGATGGCTCATTTTTTTAGTGCAGTCGTCATTTTAGTGGCTAGTCGGATGTAGTCGGCCTGCTCTTCAGGGGACAGGGCGCCCGTGGCCGCTTGTTCCACCGCTTGGCAAACCGCTTTGACCCGCTTGGCCAGGGTCAGACCGGAAGCGGTGAGGGCGACAAGCGTGACGCGACCGTCTTGCGCTGAGCGGTGGGTCTGAACAATGTTAGCTGCCGCCATGCGGCGAACCGACTTGGCGATGGTTGAGTGGTCGACGTCGAGCAGCTCGGCCAAGACGTTTTGCGGCTTGGGTGCGGCGCCGTCTTGCAGCAGAGCCATCAGCAGCATTTCCTGACCGGGGTACACGCCCAGCTCACGCAGCCCTTGTTCTGTTTTGGCCCGGTGTGCCGCAACGACATTGAGCGTCGCGGCGCCGACGGGAAATTCGTTAAAGATGAGCAAGTGAAAGACTCCTTTGATTGGTTGCCGGCAACAGATTAAGAATAACAGATTCAACTGGTTTTACAAGTTCAGGCCCGTCCAGTTGGGGGGAAGGCGCGAGTGAGCGAAGCCTCAACCTCACGGCAGCGGGATAGCTGCCAGGCCGGCGACTTGGGGCCGGTTGTTCACTGAAAGCGGTGCGAATTAAACCGTTGAGAAAGCGCTTACGGAACAGACTTGAAGCCCACAAGCTGTTATTTAATATTTTTGACTGCTTCGGTTTTTAGTAAAGCGTAGGGACTTTTGGTCAGGCTAAGGGGACAACCCATGCCTGAGCAAGGAGCGGCAAGCTTGAATATAAAATAACTAATACGTATCTAAAATATAAACGTATAAGAACAGGACAAAAGTACCTGGTACTGTTTTGCCCTCTAAAACAAGCCTTTTAATTAACTGCACGGGTGACTTTTTGTATTTGAATTAAAAAACTAATAGAACTTGCTAAATTTGGAGTGTTTCTGTTTGACGACGCTAACATTTCGGGCGTAGGTTGGCCGTGGTAGGTACCACGTGAGACAAATGGGAGGTGAGGAGATGGCAAAAACTTCGTTATCTGAAAGGCTGACGCAGGAACTTGAAAAGTTGGTGACCGAACAGCTTCGGCCAAATGACAAGCTGCCTTCGGAGCGGGCGCTCAGTGAGCAGTATCACATGAGCCGCAATACGGTGCGCGTGGCATTGAACCAGTTGTTTTTGCGCGGGTTCATCTACCGCAGTCCGGGTAAAGGCACGTTTGTTGCCGAGCCGCTGGACAATCGGGCCGACGTTGCCGCTGCGTTCAGTTTCACCCAGCAGATGGGCGCGATGAAGCGGCATCCGGAAAGCCGGGTGGTGGCGCTGAGGCAGATCCCGGCGCCGCCGATGGTCGCCGAGCACCTGAGGCTTAAGCACGGAGCGGCGGTTCATGTGCTTGATCGCGTTCGAATGGCTGATCACGAACCGATGATGGTCGAGCGCAGCTATCTGCCAGTCGCGGCGCTGCCGGATCTCGACAAAGCCTTGCTCAAGGACACGCCATTATACGATTTGCTTGAAGCACATTATGGCATTCACATCGACACCGTGGATGAGACTTTTTTTGCCGACCTGATGGCCCCTGAATACGCGCAATTATTGAACGTACCACCTAATTCGGCCTGTCTGAAAATCCGGCGGACGGCCTTTACGACTACTGGCGACATTATCGAATACACGCTGAGTGCTGCCCGCGCTGACCAATTTGTCTACCACGTTCAGCACGCTAACCACTAACTCACTTTACTGGAGGAGACAACTTTGTTTGAACAATCAACTGAAACACTGACCCAAATGGGTGCTCAGATTACGACTGCGGAAATCAAGCAACAACCAGATTTGTGGCTTGAAGCCTTGGCCAATTACACCAAGGACCAGGAGAAAATCACCGCATTTCTCGCGCAAGTCGCAGACCAGGCTAACGGCCAGTCGGTACGCGTGGTGTTTGCGGGTGCTGGCAGTTCCCAGTACGTCGGCGATACGGTGACACCATACCTTCAGGCGCACGGCGACCGGTGCCGCTTCTCGTTTGAGTCGGTAGGGACCACCAACATCGTTTCGGCCCCAGCCGATTACCTAACTCCGGATGAACCGACACTGCTGGTCTCGTTTGCCCGCAGCGGCAATTCACCGGAAAGTTTGAAAACCGTGACACTGGCCGAACAACTGGTGTCCTCACTTCACCAAATCAGTATCACCTGTGCACCGGATGGTCAGTTAGCCCAAAAAGCGCAGACAGAGCCTCAGACTCTGGTGCTGCTGCAACCCGCCCGGTCAAACGACAAAGGGTTTGCGATGACGGGGAGCTTCTCTTGCATGCTGCTTACCGCGCTGCTGGTCTTCGACACAGCAAGCCTCGAAACCAAGCAGGCCTGGGTTCAGACCATTGCGGCGATGGGCCGCGAAGTGATTGCCCGCGAGTCGGCCATTCAGGCGCTGGTTGACCAAGATTTTGAGCGCATCGTCTACCTGGGCACTGGTAGCTTGAGCGGCCTGGCTCGCGAGGCACAGCTGAAGGTCCTTGAACTCACCGCTGGCCAGTACGCCACCATGTTTGACAGCTCCATGGGCTTTCGCCACGGGCCGAAGAGCTTTGTGAATTCACAGACCCTGCTGTTTGATTTTGTTGCCAACGACCCGTACAGCCGGCAGTACGATCTGGACCTGCTGGCTGAAGTCGCAGGCGACCACATCGCCTCTCTCGTCATGGCGGTGGGCACTAAGCAGGCGCAGAACTTTGCCGGCAGCGGTTATTACTTTGACCATGGCACCGCCGACCTTCCAGAGGCGTATCAGGCGCTGCCTGATGTAATGTTCGCGCAGACACTGGCGCTGCTGGCGGCGGTCAAGGTCGGCAACCGGCCCGACACCCCGTCGCCAACTGGCACGGTCAATCGTGTCGTCAAAGGCGTGATTTTGCACGATTACCCAGCGGTTCGCTGACGTGCTAGGGGGAGTGAAAAAATGAGTGAGTACATTCACGCCGCCAAATATTTTCTGCCGCACACGGTGGAAACTGGCGGGTATCTCGAAATCACAGCTGACGGTAAGTTTGGGGCTTACCTGCCAGAAGGAGCCCGTCCGGCTGGGGACATCGTCGAGCAGCCGGGCCGCTGGATCGCGCCCGGGCTGGTCGACACGCACATTCACGGCCTGCTGGGCCACGACGTCATGGACAACGACTGGGCAGGCATTGAGGCAATGAGCCAGCACCTGGTGCAAGCCGGGGTGACCAGCTGGCTGCCAACCACGCTGACCGGCTCATTTGAGCAGCTAAAGGCGGTGTGCAGCACGGTGGCGGCAAATGCCGGTGAGGAATCTGGTGCGAAGATCCAGGGACTGTACTTCGAAGGCCCGTATTTCACGACTAAGCACAAGGGCGCGCAGAACCCGAAGTATTTTAAGAACCCGAGTGTAGCCGAATTTGAAGCCTGGCAGTCCGCGGCCAACGGCTTAATCAAAAAGATCGCGATCGCGCCAGAGCGGCCAGGAGCCGCTGCCTTCACCCAGGCTGTTGCCGCAACCGGCACCGTGGTGGCACTGGGCCACAGCGATGCCACGTTTGAGCAGGCAAAGGCGTGCGTGGACGCAGGCGCCACGGTGTTCACGCACACGTTCAACGGCATGAGTCCGCTCAGCCACCGCGCGCCGGGTATGGTTGGCGCCGCGATGGCACTGGACGGGGTGACCGATGAGCTGATCTGCGACGGCCACCACGTCCGGCCTGAAGTCGCAGCCACGCTGATCCGCCTGGTCGGCCCCGAGCATGTCGCGCTGATCACTGACTGCATGCGGGCGGGGATGATGCCAGATGGCGATTACACCTTGGGCGAATTTGCCGTTTACGTCAAGGACGGGATGGCCCGGCTGAAAGACGGCGACAGCCTGGCCGGCTCGGTGCTGCAGCTGAAAGACGCCCTGGCCAATTTGCTGGCATGGGGGGCGGCCACCCCGGCGGCCATTGTCAAAATGGCGACGCAAACGCCAGCGATATCCTGTGGGATTCAAGCGCACTGCGGCAGTATTTTACCTGGGCGAGAGGCCGATTACCTGGTCCTCGATGCCGACTTGCACCTGCTGGAGACCCACTTGGACGGTGCGCTGGTTTACCAGGCGGAAGACTGAGACGCCGGCGGCCGCACTTGATGATGGACTGAACCGCGAAGGAGCGCAGCAATGACAACTTTTTCCGTGGCCCACGACTTTCTGCTCGACGGGCAGCCATTCAAGATTCTGTCCGGGGCGATTCATTATTTTCGGGTTCATCCCAGCGATTGGCTGCATAGTTTGACCAACTTGAAGGCGCTGGGGTTTAACACGGTCGAAACCGTGGTGCCCTGGAACCTGCACGAGGCGCATGAAGGACAGTTTGATTTCACCGAGGGCCGAAATCTCCGCCACTTTTTGGGCCTCGCCCAGGCGCTTGGCCTGTACGCTATTGTGCGCCCATCCCCGTACATTTGCGCCGAGTGGGAGTTTGGCGGGCTGCCTGCTTGGCTTTTGACCAAGCACATGCGACTGCGCTCAGATGATCCGGCATTTTTGGCGGCGGTTGACCGCTATTACGCCGCCCTCATGCCGCAGCTGGTCGACTGTCAGGTGACGCGCGGCGGCAACGTGTTGATGATGCAGGTGGAAAACGAGTACGGCTCATACGGCGAAGACCATGAATACATGCGCGCGCTGGCCAAGCTGATGCGCCAGCACGGGGTGGATGTGCCGCTGTTTACCTCTGACGGGCCCTGGCCGGCAGCGCTGGAAGCCGGCAGTCTGATTGACGACGACATCTTGGCCACGGGCAATTTTGGCGGCCACGCGGCACATCATTTCGATCGGTTAGCGGACTTTCACCAAGCGCATGGCCGCGCGTGGCCGCTCATGTGCATGGAGTTTTGGACCGGCTGGTTCAACCGGTGGGGTGAGTCTGTGGTCAAGCGCACCCCTGACGAAACTGCGGCGGCATTGAGACCAATTTTAGCGCGGGGCTCGCTGAACCTGTACATGTTTCACGGTGGGACCAATTTTGGATTCATGAACGGGACCTCGGCGCGCCAGCAGCACGATTTACCGCAGGTGACCTCGTACGATTATGACGCCCCACTTGATGAGCAGGGCAATCCAACACCCAAGTACTTTGCTATTCAGCGGGTGGTTCACGAAATGCTGCCGGACCTGCCGCAGTTTCAGCCGCTGATCAAGCCGACGCTGCCGCCGGCGACGCATCCATTGACGGCTAAGGTATCCCTGTTTGCGGTTCTCGATCAACTGGCCACTCCAGTTGCTTCTAAGTACCCGCAAACCCAGGAAGCGCTGGGGCAAACTGGTGGCTATACGCTGTATCGCAGCCGTCCACTCATTGCCGCGCCAGATACCGGGCGTGCAGCCAAGCTGCGGATCATCGACGCGCGTGACCGCATTCAGGCCTTTCTTGATGAAAAGTGGCTGGGAACGCAGTACCAGGAGACCATCGGCGAGCCGCTGCCCCTGCCTGAAGCAGCTGGCCGACACCAGCTGGATGTGCTGGTGGAAAACATGGGCCGGGTGAACTACGGTGCCAAGCTTGAGGCCACGACGCAACGCAAGGGGATTCGGACGGGCGTGATGGTCGATTTGCACTTTATCCAAGACTTTGAACAGTATGCGCTGGACCTTGACTGCGCCGCCCAGCTCGATTTTGCTCGAAAATGGGTGCCTGGGGTCCCGAGTTTCTATCAGTACCAAGTCATGGTTGATGAACCGCAAGATACGTACCTTGATTGTCGCGGATTTGGTAAGGGGGTGATGCTGGTTAACGGGTTTAATGTCGGCAGATTTTGGGATCTGGGCCCGACGGTTTCGCTATACGTGCCAAAAGCGCTGCTCCACGAAGGTGAGAACACGGTGATCGTATTTGAAACCGAAGGACGGTATACCGACAGTTTGAAGCGGGTCGACCACCCACTGGTTGAGGGTAGCAAAACAAAGGAGGAATAATTCATGGCAATTATTGCAGCACGGATCGATGGCCGATTGGTCCACGGTCAAGTCGCCAACCTTTGGACGACGAAGCTCGGGCCGACCAGAATCATCGTGGTTGATGATGCGGCGGCCAAGAGTGATGTGGAAAAAAGTGGGCTGCGCATGGCCACGCCAGATGGGGTGCGGCTGTCAGTTCTTGATACCGAGCGCGCCGCCAAGCAGATTTTGGATCATCGCTATGATTCACAGAAAGTTTTTCTCGTTGCCAAGCGGCCAGAAACTTATCTGACGCTGGTGATGGCCGGGGTGCCGATCAAAGAAATCAATGTCGGCAACATGTCGCAGACGGACGAGACCCGCTCGATCACCAAGTCCATTAACGTGGTGGATGCTGACGTTGAGACCTTTGAGGAATTAGATTCGCTGGGCGTGCATTTGGTGGCCCAGATGGTGCCGGGAGATCCCGCGGCGGACTTCATGTCCCTGCTGAGAAAGGATAGGAGGAGCGAACAATGATCGCATGGTGGCAAATTGCAATTTTAACATTATACGCAGGCTATCAAATTCTCGATGAGTTGCAAATCTATTCCGCGATGAGTTCACCGGTGTTTGCCGGGTTAGTTACCGGCCTTGTCATGGGAGATATGCGCGCCGGACTGCTGATCGGGGCGTCAATGCAGCTGACGGTTTTGGGTGTCGGCACGTTCGGCGGGGCGTCAAGAATTGACGCGAACTCAGGCACCATTTTGGCCACGGCGTTTTCGATCAGTTCCGGGATGAAACCGGCCGCCGCGGTTGCCGCAATTGCGGTGCCAGTGGCCAGCATCATGATTCAAACGGATATTCTAGCCCGGTTCGCCAACACGTTCTTCGCGCACAAAATCGACAAAATGGTCGATGAATATAACTACAAGGGCATTGAGCGGTACTTCATTGCCGGGGCACTGCCTTGGGCGTTGTCTCGGATGATCCCAGTTGGTCTGGCCCTGGCGTTCGGCGGCGGGTTTGTGGCCAACCTGGCCCGCGTGCTGAACACGAGCTGGAAGTGGCTAGGCGATGGCTTGGCCACTGCCGGGGCAGTTCTGCCGGCGGTTGGGTTCGCAATCCTGCTGCACTACCTGCCAGTGAAGAAACACTTTGCCTACCTGATCCTCGGTTTCACCGTGACGATGCTGTTTTCCACGGTCTTTGGCAACATCCAAACGCTCGGCACCGCGGTGGCCGGCGTGGCGAAGACCTTCACCACGTCCTTCAACGGCCTCTCCATGCTTGCCATTGCGCTGATTGGGTTTGCCTTTGCGGCGATTGCCTACCAGCAGTCAACGGCGACGAATGCCGGTGGCGGCAGCGGGAGCAGCGACAAGAAGCCTGCCGCGGATGAGAAAGGAGAAATCGAAGATGATGAACTCTAAGACGCCGACTTATAAGTTAAATGATGACGACTTTCGGCAGATCAACCGGCGCAGCTTGTTCGGTTTTCAGCTGGGTTGGAACTACGAGCGGATGCAAGGCTCCGGTTACCTGTACACGATCCTGCCGCAACTGCGCAAGATTTACGGTGATGGCACGCCAGAGCTGAAAGAAATGATGAAGACGCACACGCAGTTCTTCAACACGTCCAACTTCTTTAACACCATCATTACTGGGATCGATTTGGCAGTTGAGGAAAAAGAAGGCATCAAGGGTGAGGAAACTGTTGCCGGGATGAAAGCCGGCTTAATGGGCTCGTTCGCCTCGATTGGGGACTCGATTTTCGCGGCCTTGATCCCTGCGATTTTTGGGGCGATTGCCGCCAACATGGCGACAAAAGGCAATCCGATCGGCGTGTTCATCTGGATTCTGGCGCAAATTGCCGTCATGGTCTTCCGCTGGAAGCAGTTGCGGGTGGCCTACAACGAAGGGGTGGCCTTGGTCACCACCATGTCACACCGGCTCGCTGCTTTGACCAACGCGGCGACCATCATGGGGGTCTTCATGGTTGGCGCCTTGGTCGCCACCATGATCAATGTGAAGTTTGCCTGGGCCCCGAATGTGGGCTCCGTGCCACTGGATATTCAAAATAGCCTGGATATGATCCTGCCAAAGCTGCTGCCGGCGCTAATCGTTGCCGGGATTTACTGGCTGCTAGGGCGCAAGCACATGACCTCGACCCGCGCCATCTTCATTGTGCTGATCGTGTCCGTGGTGCTTTCCGCGCTGGGGCTGATCGCGAAGGGTTAGTCAAACTGGTTATCAGAGGCGCTGTCGCACGGGAACCTTCTGTGTCTGGCGCCTTCGCTGTGCAAATTAATGGGTAAGGGAGTCAATAAAATGAGCAAATTGGTTTTGATCAGCCATGGGGATTTCAGCGCCGCGCTTAAGGCCAGCGCTGAAATGATCATGGGTCCGCAAGCCGACATTGCGACTGTGGGGCTGCAGCCAAACGAAGGACCGGAAGATTTTCGCACCAAGTTCGAGGCCGCCATTGCCGGCGAGTCAAAAGTCACGGTGCTGGCTGATCTGAAGGGCGGGACGCCAAGCAATGTGGCCGCCACGGTGCTGGCGCAAGGCGGCGACTTTGACCTGTACGCCGGCGCCAACCTGCCGATGGTGATCAGCTATTTAAACGCCCAGATGCTGGGGGCGGCACCTGACCTGCTGAAAGACGGCCAGGCCGGTGTGGTGTACGTCAATGACATTGTGAAGCACTAGCACGGCTGACTGAAAATTTGGGGTAGAAATATTGGAGGGACAAATATGTCGGTAAAATTGACACAGGGTCAATATCAACATCTGGAACAGCTGTCAAACGATCAACACGTCATCGCCGCCTTGGCGATCGACCAGCGAGGCTCGCTGCAGAAAATGCTGAACGCGGCGGCAGCTGGCGCGGCCAGTGAAAATGCACTGAGTGATTTCAAGGCGGTCGTGTCCGAGGAGCTGACTAAGTACGCCAGCGCGATCTTGCTTGATCCGGAATTCGGGCTGCCTGCCGCCAAGGCTCGCGCGGCCGATGCCGGCCTGCTGCTGTCGTACGAAAAAACGGGCTACGACGCCACTGAACCGGGCCGCTTCCCGGATCTGATCAACAACCAAAGCGCGCTGCGCATCGCCGAAGAAGGCGGCGATGCGGTCAAGTTTCTTCTCTACTACGACGTCGATGAAGGCGATGCGGTCAATGAGCGCAAGCGGGCTTTTGTGGAACGAGTGGGGGCGGAAGCGGCGGCCAACGATTTGCCGTTCTTCTTGGAGCTGGTCACATACGACGCGGATTTGGACAGCGTGGCTGATGCGACATACGCGAAAGTGAAGCCGCACAAGGTGATCGAAACCACGCGGGAGTTTAGCAATCCCCGTTACCGCGTCTCGGTGCTCAAAGTCGAAGTGCCAGTTAACCAGGCGTTTGTTGAAGGCTTTACTGACGGCGAAAGTCCGGTATACAGTCAAGCGGAAGCTTCGAGTTTCTATCAGCAGCAGGCCGATGCCACCGCTCTGCCGTTTATTTTCCTGAGTGCCGGGGTTTCTAACGAGTTGTTCTTAAAGGAATTGCAGTTTGCCCATGACGCCGGCGCCACTTTCAATGGGGTGCTGTGCGGCCGGGCGACCTGGAAGGATGGGATCATCCCGTTTGCTGCCCGCGGTGAAGCAGCCGGTAGAGAATGGATGCAAACTGAAGGCAAGGCCAACATCGAGCGGCTAAACGCCGTGTTGGCCACCACTGCGACACCTTGGGATGACGTCGTGACAATCGTTAAGTAACCAAAGTTTCACATGATTTTTGCCCCTTGAACGGCCGCTGCCGCTCAAGGGGTTTTTCGATGTGTGGCAGCCGCGGTTGACTGACGCGTTGCCTACGCGCAAAACCCTTTGGCCGCACCGCATCACGCCACCGCGTCAGTGACTCGAAAGTCATTGACCGAGCAGTCACCAGGCCGTACACTTGCCTCATCAATTGGGGAGGCGAGATCATGGCAGACGTTTTGACCGTTGATCACCTGCAGAAAAAGTTCGGGAAGTTTCAGGCCTTGAAGGATATCACGTTCAGCATTCACCCTGGGGAAGTGTTTGGATTTATTGGCCCTAATGGTGCCGGCAAGTCGACGACCATCAGGACGCTGCTTGGCATCCTGCGTCCGACTGCTGGCCGGGCCACCATTTTTGGCCAAGACGCCTGGGCCGCTGCGGTCAGCATCCACAAGCACATTGCTTACGTGCCTGGGGATGTTAATCTGTGGCCGAACCTGAGTGGCGGTGAGGTGATCGATTTTCTGCTGCGGCTGAACGGCCAGAAGCACACAGGCCGCACCGATGAGCTGATCAAGGCCTTTGCTCTGGACGTCCGTAAGAAGGCCCGGACCTACTCAAAAGGCAACCGGCAGAAAGTCGCGTTGGTCGCGGCGTTTTCCAGTCAGGCGGACTTATCTATTTTTGACGAGCCGACCAGCGGCCTTGACCCGCTGATGGAAGAGGTCTTCCAGCGGGAAGTGTTGGCGTTGAAGCAGGCGGGCAAGAGTGTGTTGCTGTCCTCGCACATTCTCAGTGAAGTGGAGCGAATGTGTGACCGGATCGCGATCATTCGCCAAGGCGAGATCATTGAGGTGGGCAGCCTGGCCGAGATGCGGCAGCTTAGCCGCAGCACGGTGCGCGTCACGACCCAGCAGCCGCTGACGGCGATTGAGGCTCTGCCTTCGGTGCATCAGTTCAAGGCCAAAACCCCGACGCAAGCGGTTTTTTCGGTCGATGCCGAGGCGCTCGGGGACACGATCACGGCCCTCAGTTCGCTGGGAATCACCCAGCTGATCACGACCCCGCCGACGCTTGAGGACCTCTTCCTGCGTTACTACAATCAAGAAGGTGGCAAAGATGAGCAGTAGGTACGCAAACACTTGGGCGTTGGTGCGGCTTAACCTGCGTCATGACTGGCTGAAAATCTTCCTTTGGATCGCTGGGCTGGCAGGCATGATGGCCAGCGCGGCCGCCAAATTTGAAGGGATCTACGGCACGCCCAAGGCTATGGCGTCAATTGCGCAAACCTTAAAAACCCCGGCCATGGTGTCGCTGTTTGGACCGTTTACCGCGACCCCACCATTTTCTTCGGCGGTGATCTACGGGGCGGAAATGATGGTGTTCATGGGCCTGTTTGCCGCCATGATGAATGTTTATTTTGCCGTTCACGCCACGCGGGCAGAGGAGGATGCTGGTACTTCCGAGTTGATTTTGGCCCATGCAGTCGGCAGACAGAGTCCGCTGCTGGCCGCCATTATTGAATTGGTAATAATCAACGGTCTGGCCGGTGTCTTGGAAGCCCTGGGCCTGCAGGCGGCCAACATGCCCGGTGCCAGTGCTACGGGCAGCTGGCTGTTTGGGCTGGGACTGGCCGCGTTCGGGTTCATGTTCGGCACCTTTTCACTGCTATTTGCGCAGATGGTTAGCTCAGCGCGCGCTTCGACCATGCTGAGTTATGCGTGGCTAGGCCTGCTGTACGTGGCGCGGATGGGGACTGACGTGCAAAATCCCGCTCTCACCTGGTGGACCATTTTTGGCTGGATCGAGAAAATGCATCTGTACACCGCAAATGTCTGGCCGCCGGTTTGGCTGATGCTGGGTCTGAGTGCTGGCGTGTTGCTTGGGGCGGTGGGGCTGGCCAACGCGCGCGACATTGGGGCCGGCCTGGTTGAACCGCGCACAGGCCGCAGCAAAGCCTCGCGCTTCCTGCAAGGGCCGCTGATGCTCCTTGTGCGGCTGGAGCGGACCAGCACCATGATTTGGTTGATCGGCTTGTTTGTCCTCGGTGCCGCGTATGGATCCATTTTTGGCACAGTCGGCGACTTGGTCAAATCCAATCCCATGCTGGCCAAGCTGCTGGGCAGCAGCGGGGTCGCTGCGGCCAACCGCGCCGTGGTGCTGGGACTGGCCAATACGCTGGTCGTAATTTTTGCGGTGGTCGCGGCGGTACCGGCAATTTCGACGCTGCTGCGGCTGAACACGGACGAGCGCAAAGGGTACCTTGAGCTGTTGCACGCTGCGCCGGTTTCTCGCCTGCACCTGTTTCTCAGCCATGCGTTTGAGGCAGTTGGTGTGGGCACCCTGGCCTTGGCGCTTGGCGTCTTGGGGATGGCGGCGGCCGGCAACGCCTCGATGACCACCCCAATCAGCTTGGCTCGCTTTATGCGCGGTTTTGTCGGCTACTGGCCGGCGCTGTTGGTGGTTTGTGGGCTCGCGGCACTGCTGGTGGGATTACTGCCCCGGCTTCAGGCCCTGATCTGGGTCGTGCCGGTGTATGGCGTGCTGTCCATGTTTCTCGGCCCCATGCTTGATTTTCCCAAGTGGGCGGAGCGGCTGTCACCGTTTGGCTGGGTCAACGCGGTGCCGACGCGCGCAGTCGCTTGGCCCACTTTTGCCTGGATGACAGCGCTTGGACTCGGCTTGTTCGGGCTGGCGTATGTCAGTTACCGCCGGCGTGATTTGACGATGAATTGAGGGGGTGCCATGGTGAAAAAGGATTCAAAGGTGCCCCGCGATCCGGTCAAAGTCGACCGAATCTTGACGGCCGCGATGCATGAATTTGCCAGCCAGGGCTATCAGGCGGCAAAGACAGACGTGATCGCCCAGGAGGCGCAAGTCTCGAAGGGGTTGATCTTTCGCTATTTTGGCAGCAAGGCGAAGCTGTATCTGGCCGTTGCCCAGTGGGTGTTTGACCGGCTGAACGCGGTCGCTGATTTTTCCGTTTGGCAGGATGCGCCAGACCTCCAGTCGATGATCACCCGTGCGCTGCGCTATAAGATTCAGCTGCAGCTGCAGTACCAGGACGAAATGCGCTTTGGGATGGCGCTTTACGGCGGCAGCGAACTACCAGAAACGGTTAAACCGCAGCTGCAGGCCCTGCTTCAAAAGGAGCTGAGCATGGCGAGCACCGATTTGGCCGGCCCGGTTCTGGCGCGCATGCCGCTGCGCGAAGGCGTGTCGCCAGCTTTGGTTGA
Source organism: Lacticaseibacillus sp. 53-4 (assembly GCF_016861805.1). Classification (NCBI taxonomy): domain Bacteria; kingdom Bacillati; phylum Bacillota; class Bacilli; order Lactobacillales; family Lactobacillaceae; genus Lacticaseibacillus; species Lacticaseibacillus sp. 53-4. The sequence continues at coordinate 6,183 of NZ_BOLT01000027.1, read as the reverse complement.
GGACCTGATTCAGGGCATGATCACCTTGGTGAGCCAGCAAGCGCAACCGTTTCTTGACGCGCATCCGCATGCCACAGTCGAGGACCTGGACTGGTTGGTCGAAGAGGTGCAGAAGTATCTCGACGTGTTGGAACACGGTTTTTTAAAGTCATAAGGCTAGCCTTTAGCCTCCAAGCGGTTTTCTGTCAACACGCAGAAAGCCGCTTTTTCATTTTCGGCCGCCGGCGCTATACTGGTTAGTGTAAAGATGAGGAGGCGAGCAGATGCAGATTGGATTTATTGGGACCGGCATTATGGGCACGGGAATCATCAAGAATCTCCTGAAGGTTGGCTACGATGTGACTGTGTACAACCGCACACCGGCGCACGCCCAGGCCGTACTCGATGCCAATGCCAAGTGGGCGGACTCACCGCGCGAGGTGGCTGTAAGCAGTGACGTCACCTTCACCATGGTCGGCTTCCCTAAAGATGTTGAACAAGTGTATTTCGGCCCAGACGGGGTGCTGGCCGGGGCGAAAGCCGGCAGCATCATCGTGGACATGACCACCAGCCAGCCCAGTCTGGCCGCTCGTATTGCGGCGGCTGCGGCCAAGCAGGACATCCGCTCGTTAGACGCACCTGTTTCCGGCGGTGACATTGGCGCGCAAAAAGGGACACTCACGATCATGGTGGGCGGCGACCGGCAGGCATACGATGAGCTGCAGCCGCTGTTTGCCAAGATTGGTACAACCAACCACTACTTTGGCCCCGCTGGCAGCGGGCAACACGCCAAGATGGCCAATCAGATCATGATTGCTGGGACCATGACCGGGCTGACGGAAATGCTGGTTTACGCCAAGGCGGCCGGCCTGGATCTGAAGACGGTCTTGGCCACGGTGGGCGGCGGTGGCGGCGCCAACTGGAGCCTAGAGAACTACGGTCCGCGTATTCTAGTCGGCGACTACACTCCCGGTTTTTTCATCAAGCATTTTGTCAAAGATCTGCGTATCGCTTTGGAAGAGGCGGATCGGCTGGGCGTGGCGCTGCCGGCAACCAAGCAGGCCAAGGCCCTTTACCAGGCAATGGTTGATAACGGCCACGGCGATTTGGGCACGCAAGGGCTGATCACTAGCTACCCGAGTTGGCAGAAGTGACGCCGGTGCGCCGGTCGGCTATAATATAAGTAATTGAGTGGACACACAGAAAAGGAGCAAATCATGACAGAATTTTCAAAAATGAGCGACACTTATACGTTGAGTAATGGCGTCAAGATTCCAGTCGTCGGCTTTGGCACGTGGCAGACGCCGGATGGCGACGTGGCCAAGCACAGCGTTGAGGTCGCCATCGAGGCGGGTTATCGCCACATCGACACTGCGGCGATGTACCGCAATGAGGATAGCGTCGGCGAAGGCATCAAGGCGGGACTGGCGGCCACTGGGCTGAAGCGCGATGACCTGTTTGTCACCACGAAGTTGAACAATAATGCGCACAGCTTTGATCTGGTGCAACAGGCCATCGACGAATCTTTGACCAAGCTGGGCTTGGATCATGTGGACTTGTACCTAATCCACTGGCCAAATCCGGCCAGCTTCCGTGATTCGTATCCAGACAGCCTGAAGGACACTTGGCGCGGCATGGAGCAAGTGTACAAAGACGGCAAGGCGCGCGCGATTGGCATCTCCAACTTCCGGCAGGCGCACCTGGATGTGATCAAGGCGGACGCGACGGTTGAACCCATGGTCAACCAGATTTTCCTGAACCCGTCTGATTTACAGCCGGCGGTCACCAAGATGAACGAGGACAACCACATTCTGAGCGAGGCTTACAGTCCACTCGGCACTGGCAAACTGCTGGGCAATACTGAGCTCGCGAAGGTCGCCGCAAAGTACGGTAAGGGCGTGGCCCAGGTCCTGCTGCGTTGGTCCTTGCAGCACGGCTTCCTGCCGCTGGCCAAGTCGGTGCATGACGACCGCATTAAGCAAAACACGGACCTGTTCGACTTCAGCCTCAGCGATGCGGACATGAAGACCTTGGATGGCATGCACGGCGTGGCTGGGCTTGCCACCGATCCTGATACCACCAATTTCTAACTTGATTTGTTTTCGCTCTCAACCGTTCTGGTTGAGGGCGTTTTTTGGTGCCATTGGTTTCAGCCAGCGAAAAGTGATGGTCGATAGCCTATAATTGGCCATAGATGATTTCAGAAGGGAGCCGGCTATGAATTTTTTTATTAATGAAACCATGCACGCGCAAAAGTCGGGGATCGAGCACGCGGAATTAAAGCGGTTCAAGCTGTTCAACGAGCACGGCGCGGACTGCCGGATCGTGATTCGCAACTGGGATCCGGAACTGCATGAAAACACGCGGCAAGCCGGCATTCCGGACGCCCAGTTGATCAGCATGTTTGACTACTTTCAGCACGCCGAGCAGGTGAAGGATCGCCGAATCACGTTGGCAGATCTGGACTTTGGCGTGGCGAACACGACTGTTAAGCACGAGCCAGGCAAGAACCGGGTGCTCGTCACTGCAGGGGGGCAGTTGGTGGCGCGGGTCAACTTCTGGCCGGATGCACAGCGCGTGCATTCGACCGAGTTGTTTGACGCTTTTGGCAACTTGTACCTGGTCGAGCAATACGACAGTCGCGGCTTTGTCAGCCTGCAGCAGTGGTACACGCCGGACAACCAAATTGGCATGGAAACTTGGCTGACGCCAGCCGGTCAGCCGGTGCTGGAAAGCTACAACCGCGATGATCGGCAAGGCAAGCGCCAGCAGGCCGGCTGGCGGCTGACCGAACGCGACGGGCAGGTGTTTCAGTTTGCGACGATTGAGGCGTTGACGCAGCATTTTCTGGATGATCTCAATTTAGCTTTTTGGGACCTTGAGCGCCCCAATGTCTTCGTCTTGGACCGCTCGCACCTGGTCGAGTGGGGGATCACGCGGCTGAAGCGGCCGGCGTACACGGTGTTGTATCTGCATAACGCGCACACGGCCAACGCCCAGGATCCTGACGATCCGCTGCTGAACAACAATTACGAATTTGCGCTGAGCGATGTTGACGCGTTTGATGCGGTGGTTTCGGCGACACGCAAGCAGGCCGAGGCAGTGGCTCAGCGGTTCCACCCGCGGGCGGCCAACTTTGCCATCGCCGTCGGGGTGGTGCCGGATCAGCTGCTGGCGGCGCCGCGCGTGCCAGTGGCGCGGCGGCAGTTCGGTAAGATTGTGGCCTTTGCCCGCATCGCTTGGGAAAAGCACCTGGACGACCTGGTCCGGGCCGTCGCGATTGTGCACCGCGAAATTCCACAGGTGACCCTTGATCTGTACGGGTACGCCGATCCCAGCGACGACTACAAGGCCCGAAGGCAAGTCGAGCAGGTGATCAAAGCCGAGCACCTGGAAAAGGTGGTGACGCTCAAGGGCTACACCCAAGACATCGATCAAATCGAAAATTCGGCCATGATGTTTGGCGTGACGTCACGCATGGAGGGGTTCAACCTGGCCGTGATGGAGGCCATCGCTCATGGGCTGATCGCGTTTACTTATGATGTCAATTACGGACCGAACGAAATCGTTGAAAGCGGGGTGAACGGGCAGGTCGTGCCTTACGGCGACTACTGCGCCATGGCAGAGGCCATGCTGAAAGTGTTGCGCGATCCGGCACTGGCGCAGCAGTATTCTGCCGGTGCTTATGAGTCAGCCAAGCGCTACTCAAGTGCTGCGGTGTGGGAGCAGTGGCAGGCCCTACTGGCGGACGCCCAGGCAAATTGGCCAGCCAAACTAATTGCCGCGCGGTTTTGCAGGCCGGAGGAGGGCTGAGGATGAACTATTTTATCAGTGAAAATATTTTTGCTTATAACTCCGGCACCGAGCACGCCCAAGCGCGGCGGGTGCGACTGCTTTCCCGTTCCACTGCGACCGATGCGGTGTATGTGACCCGCAACTACAACCGGTTTTTGGCGCGCGACCGCAAGACGGTGGGACTAAAATCAGCGCAAGTGCTGAATATGTACGACTATTTTCAAGGGACGACAAGCGTGCCGAGAGTTGAACAAAAGCTGCGCTTGCTCAAGCAGATCCCGCTGGTCGCATACAAAATTGCCGGCCACGGCCCCAACTATTCCACTCTTGAAGAAAATGGTCTGACGCTGGCTCGCATCGATGTGATGCCCGGCACCGTCGGCCTAATTGGGTCGATTACCTATCAGGACCGCTTCGGGAACCTGACCGCACGCGAGAATTTTGACTGGCGCGGCTTTAAGTCCTCGGTCGACTACTTTCACCCGGACGGCCAGCTGGCCCGCACGATGTACCTGAACCTGGCCGGTCAGCCGGTGCTCGAGATGGTTTGCATGAATCGAGGCGGCCAGGTCGCGCCGACGATGTGGCAGCTGCTGGGCGACCACGGTCATCATTACCGGTTCAGCACGGAAGACGAGCTTTTCACCTTTTTCCTTGACGAACTGGTGAAACAGGACCCGCAGGCGCGCCTGTTTTCCGAGCGGCGCAGCCTGGACGCGGCGGTGGGCGCTGCCGCCGCTGCCCAAAAGTGGGCCATCTTCCACGACGCCCATGAGGTGGCCGGCCAACTGCTGGCAGCCTATCGTCCTGTGCTGGTCGAACACCCTGAGCAGTTCACCGGTGTGCTGGTTTCGACCAAGGCGCAGCAGGCGGCGCTCAACCAGCAGTTTCCACGCGTGCGCACGGCCGTGGTGCCTGACACCGTGATCTTCCCGGATGAAGCAAGCCCCGCGGTGGCGCGCGTGCCGCACCGGCTGGTGTTGGTCGGCCGCCTGGCCCCGGAAAAAGGGCCGGACGCCGCGCTGCGGATATTCACTCGGGTGCTCGCCGCGGTGCCGGATGCCACGCTAGAGCTGCGCGGATACCCGATCAGTGCCGACTACCTGAACCAGCTCAAGGCCCAGGCCGAGCACCTGGGAGTGACAAAGGCCGTGACTTTTTCGTCCTACGTGACCGGCCCTGAGCTGGCCCAAAGTTATCGCCAGGCACAGGTGCTGATCGCGCCGTCTCAGCATGAAGGGTTCGGCATGCAGCTGGTCGAGGCACTGAGCGCCGGTACGCCGGTGATTGCTGACGATGTGGCCTTTGGCCCCCGCGAGATCGTGGTGCCTGGGGTGAACGGTGACCTGGTGCAGCCAGGCGATGAATCCGCTGCGGCCGCCAAGGTGATCAGACTCTTGACGGATGCGCGGCTGTGGCACGCCTTGCATCAAGGCGCGCTGGATTCGGCTAAACAATACGTCGAGGCCCCGGTAGCCAGGCAGTGGCAGGCGTTTTTGGCTGGGCCGGCTGGGCACTCAACACACTAAAAAAATCGTCAATGATTCTTTTAAATAAAAATGTAATCGGTTTCGACAAGTTTTGATATGATAGAACCATCATAAGGGCGACCTGCTGGGGGCTTTGCGCAGGTCAAAGGAGGAGCTATGGCGCAACTATACCGAGCGTGGTTTCGCGCGAAAAAAGATGGTCGTTACATCGCCGGCTACAAAGCTGATACGGCGGACGATTTTGGGGTCGAACTGACTGATGATCCGGAACAAGCGGTTTCCATGATCACCGACCGCACAGCCGCTTTTGAGGTGGAAGACCGGCTGTTCCAGGCGTTGATTCGCCATCCTGATCCGGCTGGGGAGCCGTTAAACATGGCGACTGCCCTTGACGCTTTTCAGGTGGTGCGTCAGTTCTTTGAGGTGGAGACCTTGCCGGTCCCGGCGGGCACTGAGGAAGGTCGTGAGATCACTTGGGTCGTGGACACCGCGCAAGTGGACCTCGACCAGTTCGGGGCAGAGCATCAGATTTCCCGCGATGATAATCGGCTCGTTGACCTTGATGAAGGCGATTGGGCGCAGCTGCGGTTCACGGTGCTAAAGGCCCAGCGTTATGTGGATGACTTGACCGGCGCGTATTATCCGGGCATGACGGTGCGCCACGCCGACGAGGCGGTATTTTGGGCGCTGCCTGATGAATTTATGACCTGGGCGGAGGTCGTTTCCCAGCTCGACATCTTTCCGTGCACGGTGCAGTTCACTAAAACCCCGGACGGAAAACCATACGCAGCCCTTCAGCTGCCGCTAGCTGCAGAGGAGGAATAGCAGATGCGAAAAATTGCCCCCAGTTTACAATTCAAGTGCAACACCCTGACGACTAGACCAAAAAGGCCATGAAGACCTATTCTTGTTAGTACTA